>JAFGFO010000150.1 GCA_016931085.1 Thermoflexales bacterium | reverse complement strand
TGATGTCGAGCGCCTCGGCGATCATCCCGCCGGGGACGATCCCGCCGCGCGTGATTAACAACAAAGCGTCGAATGTGCCGGTGAGCTGCGGCAGCAAATGGTCGATGAGTGACTCGACGTCGTTCCAGCTCAAGATTTCTTGGCGCATTGTGACCTCCACTTGAATATTTGCCCCTATGCCGTTTGACGTTAGGCCATATATGCGTTATACTTGACAGTAGTTTGATCTATTCTCATTTTTCTCAAGGCTGAAGATTATCTGGCAAGATTCGCGTCCCTGGTAAAGAGTGTGGCCCATGGCTTCAATTTTTATCTGGAGTGTGATGTGAGCATCTCAAATTTGTGCTTTACCATACTGCTGCTTGAACCGGCACATGGGCCCTACCAACTTGCCATTGAGCCCATGTTAAGCAAAAAGGGTTACACCGTCGTACGAGTGGCAACCCCCCGGCAGGCAATCGACTATGTGAAGCAAGGACAGCCTACCATGGCCGTCCTGGATTGCACCAATACCAAGACGGCCTGTCAGGCTCTGTGTCACTCGCTGCACATTGAGAACTCGATTCTGCCCATTCTTCTGATCCAAGCGCCCGACGCCGAGGCCAGCCTCGACCTGCCGGCCACGGTGACTGTGCTGGTCCAGCCCTTCACGGCGCGCAAGCTGTTCAACCGGATCAAGGCCTTGCTGCCTCAAGCTGGCGGCGATGTGTTGTATGCAGGTCCCCTGACGCTGTACTTGCAGCGCAAGTGCCTGAAACGCGGCGCCGTCGAGTATCGCTTGACACCTATGAAAATGCGGTTGATAGAAGTCTTTATGCGTCACCCTGACAAGGTCCTCAGCCGCCGCTTCTTGATTAAGGAAGTGTGGGATACAGACTATGTGGGTGACACCCGCACGCTAGACGTCCACATCCGCTGGCTGCGGCAAATCATCGAAGATGATCCCAGCCAACCTGTCTGCTTGAAAACTGTGCGCGGCGTAGGGTATCGCTTCAATCCTACCGAACCCCGACCAGACACACCAACTCGGCCTTAGCTGCGCAGCTCGCCATCTCGATCAAGTCTAACACGAGCTGGCTCGACTGTCAAATGACGAGAGAATGTAGCGTGTGAGGTGGGCGAGCTGGCTCGACTGTCAAATCATGCATGGATTGCTGCGCAATTCTGAACGCCAAGTTTTGTCTTCCTTGTTGCGCCTCGATAACGTGTCCGACGCTGTGGCGGCCTACTATGCCCTGGCGCACGATGAGAAGCGCACCAACTTATTGCTCGGGCGCGACGAGGCCGGGCGCGTGAGCGCTTATGTGGCCGTCTGCCGGACCGGCATGGACTTGTTTCGCCCCCTGGTGGTTGTTCACGAGTTCCTGCCCGGCGCGGCCGCCGGCCTGCTGGAAAGGGCACTGACGCCCGGCCACCCCTACCATATCATCGCGCCGCTGTCGCTGGCCTCCGCCGTGAACGCTGTGCTCGAGGTGGACGAGCGCGGCCTGGGTGCACTCTACGAAGTGCGCCGCTCGTCTTTCAGGCCGATGCTCAACGTGCTGGTCGTGGGGACACGTGATTCTCAGGGCCGGCCGCGCTTTGTCATACGTTCTGCCTCGGGTGAGACTGCGGCCGAAGCAGGCCTCGTCTGGCAGTCGGACGAGTTTGCCGAGCTGTACGTGACTGTGCAGCCGGCCGCACGCGGGCGGGGTTGGGGCCGCTCGGTCGTTTCGGCTTGCACGGCCTACGTGCTGGAAGCTGGCCTCCGCCCGCTTTACATCAGCGATCCGGACAATAGCTCGTCCGTCCGTTTGTGCCAGGCATTGGGTTACCGTGACACTGGCGTGCGCCAATACATCTGTACGGGTGTGTGCAAAGGAGTGCAGTAATGCCACACGCAACCTTTCATTTTCCGCGCGATTTCCGCTGGGGCTGCGCCACGTCCGCCCACCAGGTTGAGGGGGACAACGTCAACAACGATTGGTGGCTGTGGGAGCAGGTCGAGGGCCACATCCGCGCCGGCCACCAGTCCGGCCAGGCCTGCGATTGGTGGCGCGATGCCGGGCGTGACTTTGACCTGGCGGCGGGGATGCATCACAACGCTCACCGCCTGTCCATCGAGTGGAGCCGCGTCGAGCCAAGCGACGGGCAGTGGGACGACGCCGCGCTCGATCGCTACCGCGCCATGCTGGAGGGTCTGCGCCAACGCGGCATAGAGCCTATGGTGACCTTGCATCATTTTACCACACCGCTGTGGCTCGTCGAGCAGGGCGGGTGGGAGAATCCGGCCATCTTGCCGCGTTTCGAGCGCTTTGTGGAACACGTGGTGCAGGGGCTGGGAGATTTGTGCGATCTGTGGTGTACCATCAACGAACCCACCGTGTATGCCATGCTGGGTTGGGTGGCCGGGGCGCCGGCCGACGCCCAACATCACCAAATGACCTTCCCGCCCGGCAAGCACGAGCCTGACATGGCCCTGGCCGTGATGGAGAACATGTTCCTGGCGCACGGGGTCGCCTATCACACCATCCACCGCTTGCAGCCGGCTGCTCGCGTGGGGCCGGTTCACAACATGACCGATATCCAGCCGGCCAACCCCAATTCTCCCCTGGACCGTTTTGTCGCCGGCCAACGCGACCGGATCCTGAACCAGTCGCTGTTGGACGCCGTGTTTCACGGCAAGCTCCCGCGCCTGGTGGGTTTGAGCAAACGCGCCCCGCAGATCAAGAGCACGGCCGACTTTTTTGGCCTGAACTATTACACGCGCAACATCCTGGCCTTCGATCGCCATAGCATGGACACGCTTTTCAGCCGCCAGGTTTTCCTGCCCGGCGCCCCGATGAGCGACGGGATGTACGGCGAGATTTACCCCGACGGCCTGTATCGCATGCTCAGGCGCTTGAGCAAATACGGCCTGCCGATCTACATCACTGAAAACGGCTTGCCGGACGCCGATGACGACCAGCGCCCTGCTTTCCTGATCACGCACCTGCGCCAGGTGTGGTGGGCCATTCAGACCAACATCCCGGTGATGGGCTATTATCACTGGACGCTGAGTGATAATTTCGAATGGGCCGAGGGCTGGAACCTGCGCTTTGGTCTGGTCGAGTTGGACCGCGAGACGCAAGAGCGCAAGCTGCGCAAAAGCGGGCAGTTATTTGGCGAGATCGCCGCCGCCAACGCCATCACGACCGACATGGTCTCGCGTTACGCGCCAGAGCTGATGGAGAAGCTGTTCCCGGGATGAAAAACTATTAACCGCAAAGAGCGCTAAGGACGCAAAGGTCAATGTAGATTAGTGGGTAAGATGAAAACGCTCGTCGAATGCGTCCCCAACTTTTCAGAGGGCCGCCGCAAGGAGGTGATTGATGCCATCCTGGCCGAAATCACCGCTGTGCGTGGTGTCGCGCTGCTGGACGCGCACAGCGACCCCGACCACAACCGCACGGTGGTCACCTACGTGGGCGAGGCGGCGCCGGTCGAGGAGGCCGCTTTTCGCGCGATCAAAAAGGCCGCCGAGTTGATCGATATGGACGAGCATCGCGGCGAGCACCCGCGCCTGGGCGCCACCGACGTGCTGCCGTTCGTTCCCATCGCGGGCGTGACGATGGCCGAGTGTGCCCAGATGGCCAGGCGGCTGGGGCGGCGCGTGGGCGACGAGCTGGGCATCCCAGTCTACCTGTACGCCGAGGCCACCCAACGCCCCGGGCGCGAGTCCCTGGCTGCCATCCGGCGCGGCCAGTACGAGGCGCTCAAGGCTGAGATCGAGACCGACCCGGCCCGCGAGCCCGACTTTGGCCCGCGCCAGTTGGGGACGGCCGGCGCGGTCGTCATCGGCGCTCGTTCGCCGTTGGTGGCCTACAATATTTACCTGAACACGCCGGACGCCGCAATCGCTCAAAAAGTGGCCGACGTGGTGCGCTTTTCCAAGGGCGGTTTTCGCCACGTGATGGCCAAGGGACTGCTGGTGGGCGGCCAGGCCCAGGTGTCGATGAACCTGACCGACTTTCGCAGCACGTCTATGGCGCTTGTCCACGAAGCCGTGCGCCGCGAGGCGGCTCGCCACGGCGCCAGCATCACCCACAGCGAGATCGTCGGACTTGTCCCTCAAGCTGCCCTGACCGGCGCGGCGGCCCACTACCTGCAAGTCAAGGATTTCGACTCAGACCAGATCCTGGAAAATCGCCTGGGCGGCGTCGATCCCGGCGGCGTCGATCCCGGCGCGTTCCTGGACGCCGTGGCGGCGGGCTCCCCCACGCCGGGCGGTGGCGCGGTCAGCGCCCTGGCGGGCGCTTTGGCGGCCGCGCTGACGGCCATGGTGGCCCGCCTGACGGCCGCTAAGCCCAAGTACGCGGACGTGCACCCTCAGATGCAGGAGGCATTGGCCAGGGTGGAAGCACTGCGCGGCCAGTTGACGCGCGCTATCGAACAAGACAACGCCGCCTTTGACAGAGTGATGGAAGCCTACCGGCTGCCTCGCCGCTCGGCTGAAGAAAAGGCCGCCCGCTTCGTTGCCGTGCAACTGGCCACGATGGGCGCTGCTCGTGTGCCGTTGGAAACGATGCACCTGGCGGTGCAGGCTTTGGAAGCGGCCCTGGTAGTGGCCGAGCTGGGCAACCCAAGCTCGATGACCGACGTGGGGGTGGCCGCTCACTTGGCGCGCGCCGCCGCCCTCGGCGCCGCGCTCAACGTGCGCGTCAACCTGGCGGCCCTGGAAGGCCGCGAGCACCTGGGCAGCCTGTCGGAGCAGGTCGAGACGCTGTGCGCCCGCGCCGCCGAGTTGGCCGGCCGGGTCGTCGAGGTGGTGGAGAAACGAGCAGGCTTGCTCTAGGTGAACTTTTCTCTCGCCGGCATGTAACCCGGTATCCTGCCTGGGCGTGCCGCCTGTCTTTAGCGTGATGAGCGAGGATTTGAGCCGCTGGGTGGCGCAGGGCGTCATCGCGCGTTACGAGCTGACGGGGCGGCAGATCATCGTCTACCTGGAGGACTTTACGGCTGAGACGCCCGTGGCCTTCAGCTACCGGCTGCGGGCGCGTTTCCCCATGCGCGCCCAGACCCCGCCGTCGAGCACAAGGCCAATTTTGCTTTTCAGGCATATTAAGTTATACTTAGCATATCCATGTGATGTGGTACAATTCAGCCGCGCCCCCAACCCTGACACGCTCCACAGAGCCTGGCTAGATTACCAGGTCTGAAAGTCAGGCTGGTGGCGAGCACCAGGTATGGCCATTTTTGATAGGAGAGACACGATGAATTGCAAAAGCATCCGCCTTGTCGTCACTTTGGGTTTGGCCGTGTTGGGCCTTAGCGCCTTACTGCTGGCCTTGAGTGGACAGCAGCGGGCTTACGCGGCCTGGCCTGGGCAGGGGCAAGCCCTGCCCCTATCCCGGATTGTTGAGGATGTGCGCCAAGCCAGCCGGGCTGCCGCAGAGCGGTCGGAGGCCGAGCAAGCCGTACTGGCCTCTGCGCCTGTGGCCGAGACATCGGCCGCTCTGGCCGATAGCCTCTCGCGAGCGCCACTCGCTCTCGCCAGCAATGGGGCGGCGGTCGTCACCGTCTGCGGATCTGGCTGCGACTATGCCAGCGTGCAGGCTGCCGTGAGTGCCGTGCCGGCCGGCGGCACGGTCAAGGTGGCGGCTGGTGTGTACACCGACACCGACGGCGACGGGCGGGTGGTGCGCATCACCAAGACGCTCAGCCTGCTGGGCGGCTACACCCCGGCCGACTGGGACACACCCGATCCCCAGGCCAATCTCACTGCCCTTGACGCGGAGGGGGCCGGGCAGGTGGTCTACATCAACGACAACGTGGCAGCCACAGTCGCCGGCTTTCACATCCGCAACGGGCGTGTTGCCGGCGCCAATGGCAGCGGGCTATACGTGGGCAGTGGCAACTCGCTCATCCGCGACAACCGGATCTATAACAACACGCTCACCAACACCGCCCGCTACTCTGGCGGCGGCGGCGTCTACATCGCCGGCGGCGATCCCATCATCCAAAACAATGCCATCTACAGCAATAGCGCCATCGTCACCGATACCAGCTCGTTCGACGGCGGCGGCGGCGGCGTGTACGTGTACCAGGGCGGCGCCCAGATTGAAGGGAATACGATTTGGGGGAATTATGTTTACGCCGCGCAGGGGCGCGGCGGCGGCGGCGGGATTTACATCTATGGTGACGATGCCTCGACGGTGGTCGTGCGTGACAACGTCATCGCCACCAATACCGCCAGCGTGCTCGTTTACCCGGGCGGCGGCGGCGGCGTGTACGTGCAGGCCGACGACAGCCTGATCGAATACAATCAGATTTACAGCAACAGCCTGGGGATAATCTCCGAAAATGGTGGTGGCGGTATCTTTGTCGGTTCGGGCACAAGCCCTTACATCAGCTACCAGGCTCACATCCGAGGCAACACGATTTCCCGCAACAGTGTCAAGCTGCCAAGCGACCTCAGCCCGGTCGGGTACCTGAAGGGCGGCGGCGGCATCTATGTGTTCAACGTGTCGGCCATCGTGGAAGGCAATCGCATCGTGGACAACCGGGCGCCCCGCTTGCGCGGCGGCGGCATCCTTATCTTGCAAGATGCCGGCAATGGGCAAGCTGTCATTCAGAACAACGTGATCCAGGCCAACAGCTCCACCACCGGCGGCGGCATTGGCCTCCGCCAGTATGTTGGCAGTGGCCTGAGCCTCAACCCCACGATTGTGAACAACACGTTGTACGACAATCGCGCCAGCTCCGCCGGCGGCGGCATCTACAGGGAGTTCCCAGCGGCTTATCCATATTGTTCTCCCTCTGTGTATAACAACATCCTGGTCAGCAACACTCAGTACGCCATCGCCAGCAGCGGCACGCCTACTCTGACGGTGTACTACTCGGACTTTTCGAACAATCCAGGTGGAGACTGCTCCACAGCTACTAGGTGTGAGACGGTCGACGGGAATCTCTTCGCCGATCCCAGCTTTGCGAGCTCGGGCACAGATTTTCACCTGCAAGCCGGCTCGGGCTGCATTGATAAGGCCAGCCCGGACGTGTACGCCGATGTGGACATGGACGGCTATCTCAGACCCTTTGGCCCGCGCGCCGACATGGGTGCCTACGAGTCTTATACGCATGCCGGCGACACGTGCTTCGCTTACATCGACACCATCATCCCCACCCAGATCTTTACCAGCGTGCAAGCCGCGATCGAGGCGGCTGACCCGCCGGCCGATTGGCTGATCAAGTTGAGTGGCACCTGCAGCCAGGTACAAACGATCTCCGGCTTGACCCAGGTGGCCTACCTGACCGAGTCGCTCACGCTGCGGGGCGGTTACGCGCTTGGCGACTGGAGCGTCTCCGACCCTGTGGTTAACCCCACCTTCCTGGACGCCCAGGATCAGGGCCGCGTGGTGTACATCGACGCCAGTGGGGCTGTGACGATTGAAAACGCCTGCTTGACCAATGGCCAGGCCAGCTTGGGCGGCGGGTCGAACTGGGGCGGCGGTGTGTACGTCGCGGCCGGCTCGCCTGTCTTGTCGGCCGTCACACTCGTTTCAAGCTCCGCCTCTCTCGGCGGCGGCCTGTACAACACCAGTGCCGGCACTGTGAGCCTGCGCGATTCGACCGTCGCCAACAACACGGCCAGCACGTCCGGCGGCGGCGTTTACAACGCAGCCGGCGCCAGCCTTGTCATCGGTGCCCCAGCCCATGTCAACCGCTTCTATGGCAACACGGCAGTCAACGGCGGCGCCCTCTATAACGCCGGGGTAGCGAGCGTACAGGCTAACCTGATTTACGACAACGAGGCGACCGACGGCGGTGGGGTGTATAACGCCTCGACCGGCCAGGCCACGCTGTGGAACACCATGCTCTACGCCAACACGGCCACCGACCAGGGCGGCGCGCTGTACGCTGCCGGCACCTTCACAACGGCCAACAACACCCTGTACGGCAACCAAGCGGCGACCGGCGGCGGGATCTACCAGGCCGGCGGGACGCTGGACGTGCTCAATACCATCATCGTCAGCAACACGGCCAGCAGCGCCGGTGGGGGAGGATACAGCGCGGCCGGCAGCTTGAACGTTGGCTATAACGCTCACCTGGCCAATAGCCCCAGTTATGGACTGCCGGCGGCCTCGACTGACATCACCGATGAGAACCCCGTCTTTGTCAGTGAAGCGGCCCAAGATTTCCACCTGACGCCTGACTCGCCCGACGCCTATATGGATGAAGGCCTGGATCTGGCCTGGATCGACTTTGACATTGACGGCGACTCGCGCCCGCTGGACGGTGGCTATGCCATCGGGGCCGACGAGGCGCGCATACCCGGTTTGCAGCTTGCCCCCAGCCAGAGCGGCGCAGGCTTGCCCGGCGAGCTGCTCGTTTACGCTCACCTCCTCACCAATACCAGCGGCTTCACGGACACGATCAGCTTCTTGTATGCCAACAGCTTGCCGCTGTGGGACGTGCAAGTGCCGGGGCCGGTCGAGTTGGGACCGGCCGGCGGCGCCAACGAGGCGCGAACGGTCTATGTGTCGGTCACGGTGCCCTTCGACTATCTCAGTGGGGTGACCAACACGACGTATGTCACGGCTAGCCTGGGCCAGTACCCCGATCGCCAGGCCAGCGTGGCTAACGTGACGACGATTACGCGTTCGGTCGGCGTGACTGTGGCGCCCAGCCTGTCGATCGATCTCAGCCCCGGCCGGACGTACAGCTTTACACATTGGGTCACCAACACCGGCAACTGGACCGATACCTACACGCTTACTCTGTCGGGAGCGTGGGCAAGCTTGTTCGTCTCTTCCACCATAGGCTCTCCGGCCGTGATCACGCTGGGGCCAGCCGTGCCGGGTTATCTCAATTGGCAAGTCGTGTCTATCCCAATCACCGTGCCTTTGACGGCGGCGGCCTTTTTGAGCAAGTCCGCTGTCCTGGCTGCGACTTCGGCCTCCAATCCGGCTGTCCGGGCCGTGCTGACCGACACGACGACCGTCAAGCCCACCTTTGGCGATCGTTTTGTCAAGATGACCGGTGACGATACCGAAAATAACTGCGCTGTCCAATTCTCTCCGTGCCGTACGGTGCATCACGCGGTGGAACAAGCCTCCGAAAGCGACACGGTGAAAATCGCCGAGGGGACTTATTCTGAGACCGAGCTGCGTGTGAACAAGAACATCACCTTGACCGGCGGTTATTCGTCCACGACCTGGATCGCTCGCGACCCGCTGGCTTACCCCACAACTCTCAGTGGGGGCGGTCGCGATCGCGTGATTTACATTCCCGGCTCTGGCTTGCAGCCGATCATCGACGGGCTTGTCGTCCGCGATGGGCATACGAATGGCCAGGGGGGCGGCCTGTACGTCGAGGTGTCGGCCTCGCCCGTGCTGCGCAACGTCACATTCGAGTCCAATCATGCCGATGGGCACGGCGGGGCTATCTACATCGCCGGCGGCGAGCTCGTTATAACCAACAGCGTCGTGGCCTCCAACACCACGCAGAGTCGCGGGGGCGGCATTTACAACGCGGCCGGCGAGCTGACGCTGTTCAACATGATGATTTACTCCAACACCGCCGCCGCCGGTGGAGGGGTGTACGTGGGTCTGGCCAGTGCCGAGGCTGTGCTGAAAAACAACACCTTCTTTGGCAACGCGGCCACGACGGGTAGTGGTGGCGCGGTGTACAACGCGGCGGCGGCGCTGACTTTTATCAACAACCTCGTGATCAGCAACACGGCCGCCGCCATCGGCGGTGGGCTGTACACGGCCGGACCGACCGATGCCGATTTCAACGACTTTTGGGGCAACAGCGAGCCGGCCAGCAATGTCTCGGTCAACGCCTACAGCTTCGACCCATTGTTCCGCGACGTGGCAGCCGAGGACTTTCATCTCCAGCCTACCTCACCAGCGATCGACACGGGCGACCCCACCACGACGCTGGACTTTGATTACGACCTCGATCCCAGGCCATCCGGGCAGGGCTTTGACATCGGTGCTGACGAATTCGCCGGCTGCTATGCGCGCCTTAACCACCTGGGGCAGGACGGGCCGATTTTCCACAATGTGCAAGACGTGGTCGACCAGGCCACGCTGGACACCGACGTGGTCAAGGTGTCTGGCTATTGTTGGGGCGTCCACCCTATCCAGGTGGGCAACCGCGTCGTCAGCCAGACGGTGCATCTCACCAAGACGCTCACGCTGCAGGGCGGCTATATCCACCCCGATTGGGGTCAAGCTTATCCAATCACCAGCCCGGCGATCCTGGATGCCTTTGGGCTGGGGCGTGTGCTGTACGTGTATGGCCAGATCAAGCCGGTCATCGCGGGCTTTGTCATGATGGGCGGAGATGCCGCCGGCCTGGGCAATCACGGCGCGTTGGGCCAGGATGCCGGTGGCCTTTTCTACAACTCGGGTGCGGACACCACCATCAGCGCCACCCAGTTTTCCAGCGGCCAGGCCGATGTCGGCGGCGGCCTGTACAACGCCGACGGCGGCGTCGTGTACTTGATGCGGCCGGTGACCTTCACCGGCAACGCGGCGGCCGCCGACGGCGGCGCTGTCTACAACTATGATGGCTGGTTGAGCATCACCGGCACGACGTTCGTGGACAACGTAGCCGGCGGCAGCGGCGGGGGCCTGTTCAACTCGACCCTGGCCGGTGCCCTGGTGCTGCGCGCCGATGCGTTTGTTCGCAACGCCGCCGAAGAGGGCAGCGGCGGGGGCGCTTACGTCGCCGGCGGATTGGGCACGGTGGTCGTGCAAAACAACATGGTGATCAGCAACACGGCCGGCACGTCCGGTGGCGGCCTGTACGTGGCCGGCGGTACCTTTAATCCCCTGAACAATACCTTCTACGCCAACAGCGCCGGGGAGCAGGGAGGCGCTTTGTACAACGCCAGCTCCGGCATGCGCTCGATCAACAATACGATCTTTATGGGCAACGAGGCTGGCGCCAGCGGCGGCGCGGTCTACAATGCCAGCAGTGTCACGATCACCTTGGATTATAATGACGTGCTCACCAACACGCCCGACTACACCAACAGCGGCGGGCGCTTCGCCTTTGGCGTGAGTTATGCCGTGGATCCACTCTTTGTGGACGCGGACGGCGGTGATTTGCACTTGCAGGAGCTTTCTCCGTTGATGGATGCCGGCGATCCGGCCACGCTCCTGACGGATGACTTTGACGGCGACATTCGCCCCAGCCAGCACGGTTTTGACGTCGGCGCCGACGAGATCGGCGGGTGTTTCGCCCGGATTGGCGACGGCACCTTCACCTATGGCAGCGTGCGGCTGGCCGTCGAGGACGCAGCAGCCGGTGACCTGGTCAAGGTGGCCGGTCGCTGCATCGGGGTGTGGCCCGTTGCCGACGGGGGACAGGTGTACACCCAGACGCTTTACCTGACCAAGCCTATCACCTTGCGCGGCGGTTACCTGGTCACCAACTGGCGGACGTCTTACGTCACCGTCTCGACCATCCTCGACCCGCTGAGCCGGGGTCGCGTGCTGGTGGCATCTGGCCCGATCACGCCGACGATCGAGAAATTGACGCTCACCCACGGCACGGCGGATCGGGGTGGCGGCGTGTACGTCGCGCCAGGCAGCCAGCCTGTCTTTTCCGCTACGTGGCTGGTCTCCAACACGGCGACTCTTGGCGGCGGCGGCTTGTACAACGATGGCGGCGCGCCCACGGTGTTCAGCGCCACCCTTTATGGCAACTCGGTAGGGAGCGGCGCGAGCGGCGCTGGCTTGTACAACGCCGTCGGCACGTTGGCGGTCAGCCGGACCGAGATTTACAACAACTTTGCACCTGGCAGCGGGACGGATTGCCCTGATGGCGGTGGAGGCATCTACAACGCGGCCGACGCCGTGCTGTTGGCCAACCGGGTCCACCATAATGATGCCCGGTGCGGCGGCGCTGTGTTCAACCAGGGTGCGGGGGCGTTCGCTCTCTTGCAGAACAACATGGTTTACAGCAACACGGCCAAGGGCAATGGCGGGGGTGTCTGTAACGTGCTGGGTCAGGCGACGCTGGAGCATAACACCGTGTACGGCAACGAGGCATTGGCTAATGGTGGTGGCGTGTACAACGGCGGGGGTAGTGTGTTGGTTACGAGCACGATCTTTGCCAGCAACACGGCCACGTTTGGAAGTGGGGATGGGTTGTTCAATAACCAGGGCACGGCCGTGCTGGACTATAACGATTGGTGGCGAAACGACAGCGCCTACACTGGCGCTGCGCCTGTTTCGGGCACACATAATGTCAGCATGGAGCCGCTGTTCGTTAATGCGAACGGGACTGATTTCCACCTGACGCCGGCTTCGCCGCTGATCGACCTGGGCGATCCCAACTCGACCGTCCTGGTCGACTTTGAGGGTGACGCTCGCCCCACGTTTAACGGCTTTGACATCGGTGCAGACGAGGTGGTCGGCTGTTACGCGCTGAACGACCGCACCGGTGTGCTGTACGGCAGCGTGCAGCGGGCGGTTGACGGGGCGCTTGCAGGCGACCTGATCAAGCTGGCCGGCGAGTGCTGGGGCGTGCAACGCCGCGCGGTAGGCGGGCAGATCTATACCCAGACGGTCTACATCGACAAGTCGCTCACGCTGCGCGGTGGCTATTCGCCCACGAATTGGATCGTCTCATATCCGGTTACCTGGCCGACGACGCTCGACGCGCGCAGCCTCGGGCGTGTTGTTTACGTGGCGGCTACCCAGCCCGTGACGGTCGAGGCGCTGCGCCTGGCCGGGGGTGATGCCACACGCGGGGACAGCATCGGACTGGCTGCCGGCGGAGCAGTCTATAACGATGTCAGCTCGCTCGTCTTGCGCGGCAACGTCATCTCCAGCAGCATGGCGGCCAACGGCGCCGGCTTTTATAACGCCTGGGGAGAGTCCAAGCTCCAGAACGACGTGTTTTACAGCAATACGGCCAGCGGCTCGGGCGGCGCGATTTATGGCGCCAACGGCAGCCTGCTCGTGCTGAACAACACGCTGCACGGTAACCTGGCCCTCGATGACGGGGGTGGCGTGTATCAGGCGGGCGGGACGATGGCCATCACCAACACGATTTTTGATTTGAACATCGCGTGGGCCGGCGAGGGCGGCGCCGTCTACGGGCAGCCTGGCGCTGCGAGCATGGATTACAGTCTCTTCTCGGGCAGTGTGCCTACCCATAGCAATTTACCCCTCGGCGAGCACAGCATTGAGGCTATCCCGTGGTTTATGGATTTATACCATGAAGACTTCCACCTGGACATTGGCTCACCTGCTATCGACGCCGGCGACCCGGCGACTGTCCTGGACGTGGACTGGGAAAATGACCCTCGCCCGCAGCAGCAGAGCTTTGACATCGGCGCGGATGAGGTTGGCGGCTGCTACGCGCGCGTGAACCACGATGGCGTGGATGGCCCCATCATGTACAACGTGCAAGATGCCGTGGATAGCGCAAGCATCACTGACACGGTCAAGGTGGTGGGCACCTGCTGGGGGACCAGGCCGATCTCACTCGATGGCGACACGTATACCCAGACTGTTTACCTGGACAAGTCGCTGACCGTGCAAGGTGGCTATACACTCACCGATTGGATCGAGGTGGACATCGATTCTCCGGCCAGGCTCGACGCGCAGGAGAAGGGGCGAGTGGTGCTGGTGACCGGTGGCGCGGCTGTCTCGCTCAAAAACATCAATCTTGAATACGGGGATGCCACATTTGCCGGTGGCCCCAACGTCGGCGGTGGCTTGTACGTCATCAGCAGCACGGCCGCGCTGGACTATGCGCCCCTATCGTACAATCACGCCCAGGATGGCGGGGCGCTCTACGTCGAGGCTGGCGCCGAGCTCACGCTCAAAGACTCTCGATCCCTGACGAACACGGCCGATCGCAACGGAGGCGGGGTCTATATCAATGCTAGCATCGTGAGAGTGATCGATCAAGATTGCACTGAGGACAACCCCTGCAGCTTTGTTGAGGGCAATACGGCCGGCGGCAGCGGGGGTGGCGTGTACCTGAACGGCGGTTCCTTGCTAGCAAGCGCCTTTGGTACGTGGGAAAACAGTGCTGGTCTAGACGGTGGGGGCATTTACAACGACGGCGGCTTGATCGAGGTTCACGTGAGTTTCCAGGGAGCCAACGAGGTACAGAGTGGCAGCGGTGGGGCAGTTTACCAGCTTGGCGCCGGGGCCAGGACGACGCTGCAAAATTGCTTGATATATTACAATTGGGCCGGGAATGGCGGCGGCGGCGGTGTCTATAACGAGTCCGGCCAAATGTATATCCTTAACTGTACCGTAGACCGCAATTTCGCTAGCGACTATGGCGGCGCCTTTTTCAACATCAGCGGGACGCTGCACATCGCTAACACGATTATCGTTTCCAATACCGTTTACTCTACGACCGGCAGCGGCGGCGGCATCTATTGCGCTAGCGGCACCTGTTCGGAGGATTATGACGACATTTGGAATAACTTCCCTGATAACAGCAACATCCCGACCGGCACGCACACCATCTCGCTTATGCCCTTGTTTAGCCCCGGTGAGGACGAGGCTCACGAGGATCATGAGTATTATTTGCGCTACGACTCGCCTTGTATCGACATGGGCGCGACGCTTTCCATACCCCCTGCCCTCAATGAGGCCGACTACCTCGCGGTTGACCGTCCAACATTCGCGCCATGGGATATCGGCGCGTACGAGTACGTGAAAGAATACGCCGTCGAGGTATCCGGCGACAAGAGGTACGCGGACCCGGGCCAGGCGCTCGTCTATACCAACTGGATCAAGAACATCGGCAATTTGCAGGACAGCTTTACCGTGACCGTCAGCGGCCCCTGGCTGGTGGGGGGCTCTTTTGTCACGACGACGCCTGTGCTGACGCCGGATGAGGGGATGAGCATGCAGGTGACGGTGAGCGTGCCCCTCATAGCCACGACCTGCGACCAAAGTGTCGTCACTGTCACGGCCACCTCTCGCGGCGACCCGGACGTCAGCGCCACAGGCATGGACACGACCAGAGTCAATTTGATCCCAGCCCTGAGCTGGATACCGGACAGCCTCCAGGGATCTGGCGAGCCTGGCGAGGCGATCACGTACAGCCACGTGTTTAGCCACGCCAGCAATATCTGCCGCGAGGCTGAATTTGCCTTCTCGCCCTTGAACAACTTGTACAGTTGGTCGTCCCTGCTCACGCCCCAGGTGGTGACCCTGACGCGCTACTCGACCAGCCCGGTGCAGATGCAGGTGCACTTGCTGGACTGGGTAGCAGGTGGCCTGGAGGATCAGGCCTCGCTCAAAGCCACCTTGCTGCTGCGCCAGGATGATTTTGTCGATAGGGAAGATTGGGAACGAGCGACCAAGGCGACGAGTGGCGACACTTTCGTCATCGCCGTGGATCGGACGCTGATCAGCTCGACGACCGGCGCGCGTTACGTGGCGGTCAACGGCAACGACGAGAACAACAACTGCACTGACCCCGAGCACGGCGCGTGCGCCACGATCCAGTATGCCGTGGGCCAGGCGGCGCCTGGCGACGCGGTGTTGGTCTCTCAAGGAATCTACACAGGCAGCCTGCTCCTGGCCAAGGGCGTGCGCTTGCAGGGCGGCTACACCAACGCCGACTGGGGCGCGCCGCCCAACCCCGTACAGCGGCCGGTCGTCCTGGACGCCCAGGGCAGTGGCAGCGTCATCTCGATCAGCGGCCCCATCACGGTGGTGGTGAGCGGCCTTGGGTTGACGGGAGGCAGCGCGACGCTTGGCGGCGGCGTGTACGTCGACGCGACCTCGGTTACTCTGGCGGCTAATGTGATCGACAACAATACAGCCCAGGCCGGCGGCGGCGTCTATGTACAAGCCGGCGACGTGCGCATGGTCAACACCGTCGTGCGCGACAACACGGCCTCCGATGGGGGTGGCGGCGTGTACGTCTACAGCGGCACGGCCACACTGGTGCACGACACGCTGTACGCTAACCATGCCATCAGCGGCGGCGCGGTGTACCAGGCCGGCGGGGTGTTGGGCGTCACCAACACGCTCTTGGTCCTCAACACCGCCAGCGACACGGGCGGCGCCGTGCACGTTAGCTCCGGCACGTCCGCGTTGGCTTACAACGATCTGTGGGCCAATACGGCGCCCGAGAGCAATGTCTCCAGCACTCACGGCCTGAGCCTCGATCCCCTGTTCGCGGCGGCTGCCTTGGGCGATTTCCACCTCACACTTCACTCGCCGGTCATAAATGCAGGCACGCCTGTCTCGGTGACGGATGACTGGGAGGGCGAGGGACGGCCGCAGTTGCTGGATTGGGACATGGGCGCGGACGAGTTTAACGTGCTGCCGGGCTTGCAGCTCGAGCCAGCCGCCTTGACCGTGCGCACGATGGACATGGAAGTGCCCTTCGTCCATACGCTGACCAACACCGGCAATTACACCGACGTCGTCGCGCTCACGGCCACGATCGACATCCCGGTCTGGGAGGTGGAGATCAAGCCACCCAGTGCGGTAACCCTAGCGCCGGATCAGGCGGTGACGGTGTGGATGACGGTCAGTGTGCCGCCCACGGCGAGCATCGGCACAGTCGGCCATGCGGCGCTCACCGCCAACTCGACGGTGCTCAGCCCGTCCTTGTTCGTCACGGTCCTTGATAGCGTGGTGCGCCAGGACGAGGCCGACGTCGAGATCGTCAAGACGGCCATGCCGGCTGCTGCGGCCTGGCTTGGCCCGGACGATCCCATTACCTATACCCTGGTCTACACCAATTATGGCCCGGCGGAGGCCACGGACGTCCGCATCGTCGACGAGCTGCCAGCCCTTTTGAGCAGCTATACCTATACTCACAGCGGGCCGTCCGTCGCGCACGTGCCAGGCTTCGCCTACGAGTGGGCGCTGGCAGCACCGATCGTATCCGGCGCTGGCGGGATCATCACCGTCAGCGGCCGGATCAGCCCGGCGTTGGATACTGTGACGTATGCCGACAACGCGGCTTATATCACCACGACTCAGAATGACGTGCTGCCGGCCAGTAACTACTCTGCGGTGAGGAGCCAATTGGATGGCTGCCCGCCGGAGATGCCGTTGAACCCGCTGCTCGGCCCGGCGGATAACACGATGACCACGACGCAAGAGATTCTTTTCGCGTGGAAGTCGTTTGGCGATGCGTGTGGCTCGTTGGGCGGTTCCGGCGTGATCAGTTACCAACTGATCATCAGCAGCCTCGTCGGCAGCAGTGTTTACTCCGTGACGGGCGTCCCACAGTCGCTCGAGGACCCGGTCACTGCCTCGCTCGCTCTGCCGCTCAACCGTGTCTACGCCTGGACGGTGCGTGCCTTTGACGCGGTTGGCAATCCCAGCCTCCCGGTACCCTCCCGCGTCATCACGGTGGGCCTCCCGGCTCTTGCGGTGACCAAGCAGGCCCCGTATGCCCAGATAGCGGGTAGACCGTTCACTTACACGCTCACCGTCGCCAACGCCGGCCTGGTCGACGCCAGCGGCGTGGTGGTCACCGACGTTGTCCCGGCCGGCGCCTGGTATATCTCTGGCGGCGTCCAGGCCGGCGGCGTGGTGACCTGGAGCGACTTGCAGGCGAGTGCGAATGGCGGCACGGCCCAGGTGAGCCTGGTCGTCAGCGCCTGCCAGGTCGTGACGAACACGCTCTATCGCGTGGCGAGCAGCGAGCAGGGAGTGGGTAGCCCGCTTGGCCCGGCGCTCGGCATCAACATCGTAGAACCACCGACCATTGTCCCAGCCTGGACGCGCTCGCTCCCAGACATAGGGATCAACATGCCGGTGTACTTTACGGACCAGACGACACCCACCGGCGGCGATCTCGTCACGTGGCAGTGGGAGTTTGGCGATGGACAGCAGGCTTACGGCCGCGTCGTGAGCCACACCTACACCACGGCCGGCAGTTACACCGTCACGCTGACGGTGACGGATGCCTGTAACTTTGTGGGCCACACCAGCTTGCCGCTGACGGTCTACGATGTGCCGGATATCGCCGTCACGCCCTTGGCGCTGGTGGAAACGCTGGGGCCGGACGGGCAGGCCGAGCACGTGCTGCGCGTGGATAACGAGGGCACGGTTGACCTGACGTGGAGCATCGCCGATACGATGGGCGCGAGCTGGCTGACGGTGGCGCACGTGTCCGGCACGGTGGCCAGCGGCGGGCGCATGAATGTGTCGGTCCGTTTTGACGCGGCCGGCTTGAGCGCGGGCATTTATACGACGACGCTGCGGATCGACAGCAACGATCCAGATGAGGCTGTCGTAGAGGTGGCGGTAATGCTGACGGTGCTGACCGGCCCCATGCCCAATATCGCCGTCAGCCCTGGGTCGCTGGCTGAGACCTTGAGCGTGAGTGGACAGGTGGTCAGGGAGCTGACGATCGGCAACGGCGGGACAGGCGAGCTGGCCTGGAGCATGGCCGAGGTGGCAGAAGTGGAGTGGCTGGCAGCCTGGCCGTTGTCAGGCACAGTAGCGGCTGGGGGCAGCACGGGGGTGGTGGTGACGTTCACGGCGCCGTTGACGGCGGGGGTGTACAACGCGGTGCTGTGCCTCACGAGTGACGATCCGGACGAGGCTGTGGTGGAGGTGCCGGTGCTGCTGACGGTGGTAGACGGCCCGGTGCCCAGCATCGCGG
>JAFGFO010000149.1 GCA_016931085.1 Thermoflexales bacterium | reverse complement strand
GGCGACGCGTCGATGGAATGGGTCGACGCGAACATGGGCTCGAAAATAACAATGAAGTATCCTGCTTGCTACTTGCGAGAGGCGGGTGCCCGGGGTGAGATCCTGTCCATCGCCTTCGCCGGCAAAGGCCAGTACCAGGACACCGGCGGCAAGATGGTGCACGCCGCCCCCCACACGCGCTCCAAGATCACCTCCAAGTCGATCAGCAAGGACGGCGGGCGCTCGAGCTACCGCGGCCTGCTCAGGGTGCTCAAGGGCGCCCATGGCGCCCAGTCGCACGTGCAGTGCGACGCGCTGCTGCTGGACGAGCACAGCCGCACCGATACCTACCCCTATCTCGAGATCGACGAGGAGCAGGTGACCGTCGGCCACGAGGCCACTGTCAGCAAGATCGGCGACGAGCAGTTGTTTTACCTGACGAGCCGCGGCCTGACCGAGATCGACGCGCGCACGATGGTCGTCTCGGGCTTTATCGAGCCGCTGGTCAAAGAGCTGCCGATGGAGTACGCGGTGGAGATGAACCGCCTGATCCAGTTGCAGATGGAAGGGGCGGTAGGCTGATTAATTGTTAATTCGTTAATTGTTAATTTTTAATTGTTAATGATGAAAAAGACATTGGCGGTGAGGCGGGGGTTTTCAGAGGAAGCGTTCGAGGGATTGATCGCCGGCCAGGACGAGCCGGAGTGGATGCGTGCCCGGCGGCGGCAGGCGTGGCGGGTATGGAGCGACACGCCCCGCCCGACGCGTCACGACGAGCCGTGGCGGCGGACCGATCTCAAGCTATTGAACCTGGAACAGAGCACTTCTGTGCAGCTTGCGCCGCCGCCGGCGCAGGCCCTGCGCCAGTCGCCGCCGTCCTGGAAAAAAGCCGCGCGCTCTGGAACTGTGTCAGGCGGGCTGCTCCACGTGGACGGCGCGCCGGCCTTGTCGTGGTTGGAGCCTGACCTGGCCGCGCGCGGCGTGATCGTGGCCGATATGCGGACTGCCTTGCGCGAGCACGCGGACCTGGTCGAGGCGTATTTTATGACCCGGATCGTGCGGCCTGGCGACGGTTACTTTGCGGCCCTGCACGGGGCGTTCTGGCGCAGCGGTGTGTTTGTATATATTCCCTCTGGCGTGCAGGTGCCGCTGCCACTGCTTAACGGCACATGGCTGAGCCAGGCGGACAGCGCGTTACCGCATACCCTGGTGGTGGTCGAGACGGGAGCGCGGGTGGCCCTGATCGACGAGTTCGGCTCAAGCGGCGCGGCGGGAGATGGGCTGGCCTTGAACGTCGGCTCGGTCGAGATCCTGTTGGGACCTGGTGCCCAACTGGATTACGTCCAGGTCCAGAACTGGGGACCTAACGTGCTCAATTTTAGCTCCGAGCGAGCCATCGTCGGGCGAGATGCTACCCTGAACTGGGTGGCGGGACACCTGGGCAGTCGCTTGACCAAGACCTTTCTCGACGCCCGCCTGGATGAATCGGGAGCCAGGGCTCTGCTGTCGGGGGTGTATTTTGCCGACGGTGAGCAGCATCTCGACCTGGACACGGAGCAAAATCACGTCTGGGCGCACACGAGCAGCGATTTGCTTTACAAGGGGGCGCTCAAGGGCAGCGCGCGCACGGTGTGGCAGGGGATGATCCGCGTGGCACCTGGGGCGCAGCGCACCGATGCCTACCAGGCCAATCGCAACCTGCTGCTTTCGGAGCGAGCGCGGGCTGACTCGATCCCCGGCCTGGAAATCGAGGCCGACGATGTGCGCTGTACGCACGGCTCCACCGTGGGCCAGTTGGATCCGGAAGAGCTCTTTTACCTGATGTCCCGGGGTATCCCGCGCCCGGCCGCCGAGCAGTTGGTCATCAATGGCTTTTTCGCGCCCGTGCTCGATCGCATCCCGCTCAAGAGCGTGCGTGAACAGTTGCAATCCATCATCGCGCGCAAGGCGGTGATGGAAAACGTGAAACGTGAAACGTGAAACGTAACCCACTCGTGCATCCTATTACGTTTTACGTTTTACGTTTTATGCCTAGTATGGTATACTTCAACCAACTTGAGGTTGGTAATGGACATATCCGATAGCTTTGACGTTCGAGCGATCCGCGCCGATTTTCCTATTTTCAATCAGAGCCGTGCCAAGCCCCTGATCTTTCTGGACAGCGCCGCCAGCTCACAAAAGCCGGTGCAGGTCATCGAGGCCATGAGCGATTATTATCGCTGCTGCCATGCCAATGTTCACCGCGGTGTGTACACACTGAGCGAGCAGGCGACCGAGTCGTATGAGGCATCGCGCAAGAAAGTGGCGCGCTTTATCGGTGCATCTTCTTGGCGCGAAGTGATCTATACGCGCAACACGACCGAGAGCATCAACCTGGTCGCCTTCAGTTGGGCACGCTCCAAGCTACGCCCGGGCGATGAGATTCTCATTACTGAGCTTGAACATCACGCCAATATCGTCCCCTGGCAGCAGGCGGCTGGCCAGACCGGGGCCGTCCTGCGCGCGATCCCCGTAGATGACGATGGACTGCTGCAGCTCGATAGCCTGGACACGCTGCTGAACGAGCGCACGCGGCTAGTATGCGTCACTCAGATGTCGAATGTGCTGGGCACGCTCGTCCCCGTCAAGCACATTGCGCACAGGGCGCACCACGTGGGCGCGTTGTGCCTGGTTGACGGCGCCCAGAGCGTGCCGCACATGCCGGTCGATGTGCAAGATTTGGCTTGCGACTTTCTGGCTTTTTCGGCCCACAAGATGTGCGGGCCGACCGGCATTGGCGTGTTGTGGGGCCGGCGCGAGCTGCTGGAGGACATGCCGCCCTTTATGACCGGCGGGGACATGATCAAGCGGGTGACGCTCCAAAGTGCCGAATGGAACGATGTGCCGCACAAGTTCGAGGCGGGCACGCCTGCCATCGCCGAGGCGATTGGCCTGGGCGCGGCTGTCGATTACCTGGCGGCCTTGGGGATGGAGCGGGTGCATGCTCACGAACGAGAAGTGACGGCGTATGCGTTGGAACGCTTGAGCGAGGTGCCGGGGCTGCACCTGCTGGGCCCGCTCGAAGCCGGGCAGCGCGGCGGCGTGGTGGCCTTTGATATGGAGCACATTCACCCTCACGACTTGGCCACCATTCTCGATGCCGAGGGGATTGCCGTCCGCGCCGGCCATCATTGCGCCATGCCGCTGCACCTCAAGTACGGCCTGCCGGCCTCGACGCGAGCCAGTTTCTACATTTATACGCTGCCGGAAGAGATTGACGCCCTGATCGAAGCGCTGCACAAGGCCCGCAAGTTGATGACACGCCAGGTGGGTTTGTGAGGAGAATATGGAAGATCTTTATCGCGAAGCGATCCTGGATCATTACCAAAATCCGCGTAATTATGGGGTGTTGGAAAACGCCACCCTGTCTCACGAGGAAGATAACCCCGTGTGTGGCGATCACATCCGGCTGGATTTGGTCGTCGACGGTGACCGGGTGAGCGACGTGCGCTTTTCTGGCCAAGGCTGTGCCATCAGCCAGGCCTCGGCATCCATGCTGACCGAGGAGATGGTCGGCAAGACCTTGGACGAGCTCAAGGCGCTCGACAAGGATTTTATCCTGGACATGTTGGGCATTCCTTTGGGACCAGTTCGCCTCAAGTGCGCCTTGCTTTCGCTCAAAGTGCTCAAGGCCGGTTTGTATGGAATCAAGGGCTGGCCCGGTGATGAGGATGATGAGTGACGATTGGGTGGGTCACGGGTCGTAGACGGAAAACTGAGACCTTGAACCTGAAACCTCAAACTCATAAAGGCGGTTGTGATGGCGGAGCAAGCCTCCATGGTTCTAGTGGTCGACGATCGAGAGGATACGCGGCTCTTGCTGCGCGAGTTCCTGCATATCGAGGGGTATAGCACTATCGAGGCATCCGACGCCGACGGGGCGGTCGAGTTGGCCTTGACTGAGAAGCCTTCTGTCATCTTGATGGATATTATGATGCCCGGCCGCGACGGCTTGAGCGCTATTCAAGACATCCGCGCCAGCGATGCGTTGGTCGGTATCATCGTCTTGACCGCTTTCAGCACCGAGCAATACGCCATACGCGCGCTGCAAGTGGGCGCCGATGACTATATGCATAAACCTTTCGAGATGCCGGAATTGCGCGCCAGGGTCGGAGCCGTGTTGGAACGCTGTCGCCTTCGGCAGGAAAACCGGCGCTTGCAGGATAGATTGAATGCCATCCTGGAGCATTATATGCCCGCGCCGGTGGCGCAACGCTTGATCGACGCGCCCGACATGCCCAGCCTGGGTGGCGAGCGGCAAACGATCACGATTTTGTTTGCTGACCTGCGCGGCTTTACCGGCTTTACGGCGCTGACACCGCCCGAAGCGTTGATCCAACGCCTGAATGCTTACCTGTCTGTGGCAGCCGAGACGATCTTGGAGCTCGGGGGAACGGTGGACAAGTTCCTCGGTGACGGGGTTATGGCGATGTTCAATGCCCCGCTGCCTGATCGTGACCATTTGATCCATGCCATACAGGCCGCCATGCAAGTTCACGAGCGGGTCGAGAGGATGTGTGCCGAAGGCGATCACCCGATCAAGCTCCAGTTTGGGATTGGCATCCACACTGGCGAAGCGATCGTGGGCAATATTGGCACGGCCTCCTTGATGAATTACACAGCGGTGGGCGATGCGGTCAATATGACCAAGCGCTTGGAAGAGCGCGCCAGGCCCGGACAGACGATTGTTAGCCAGGCTGTGATCGAGGCGCTTGGCGACAGGCTTGAGGTGAAGAGCCTGGAGCCGGTCAAGATCAAGGGACTGGCCGAGCCGGAACCGATTTTTGAGGTTCGACGTCTTTATTCATGAACCCTTGAACTTTTAGACCTGAAACCATTTTCATCTATGTATCACAAGATAAGGGGGACGCTGTGTGGGTTGGCGTTGGTGTTGGCTGGCTATCTAGTGGGCCTGGCGACGGCTTGGATCATCATTTCTCAGCCGCGCGTTGACCTGATCGCTGCTCATCTCGACCCCGCTTATGCCTCGCGACAGATCCCCTTGCTTTGGGAGGTCTGGGACATTGTGGAAACTGATTTTATCGGTGAGCTGCCCGACTCGCGCACAATGACCTATGGGGCAATCCGCGGCGCACTTGGCACGCTCAACGATCCGTATACCGCTTTCATAGAACCCAGGCAGCACCAACGTCAAATGGAGGATCTGCGGGGCAGTTTTGGCGGGATCGGAGTGACGATGCGCCGTGATAAGGACGGCCATGTACTCCTTAGCCCCATGCCAGATTCGCCGGCACGGCGCGCCGGCGTGCAGTCGGGTGATATCTTGGTCTCGGTGGAGGGCCAGCCTATTACGCCGACTGTCTCGTTCGATGACGTCACGGCCCTGGTGCGCGGCCCGGTGAGCAGCTCGGTCACCATCCAGATCTGGCGTGGCGACCCACCTACCACGCACAGTTTTACCATCGTCCGCCAGGAAATCATGCTGCCCTCGGTCACCTGGCGGCTGGTCGAAGAACAGCCTGATGTGGGCTATATCGCCTTGTCGCGTTTTTCTGACCGCAGCGCTGGCGAGATCAAGCAGGCTATCGGTGAGCTGCAGGCCGCCGGCGCCACTCGCCTGATCTTTGACTTGCGTGATAATGGCGGAGGCTTGCGCCAGGCTGGCGTTGAGGTGGCCAGCCAGTTCTTGCAAGACGGCGTGGTGATGTACCAATGGGGCAAAGGCGGGGTGGAAGAGAGCTTTGGCGTGATGAGCGGCGGCCTGGCGACCGACCTGCCGCTCGTCGTCTTGGTCAATCACGGCACGGCCAGCGCGGCTGAGATCGTAGCCGGGGCGCTGCGCGACAACGGCCGCGCCCGCTTGATCGGCGAGCCGACTTTTGGCAAAGGCTCGGTGCAGCATATTTATGACCTGAGTGACAGCTCGTCACTGCACGTCACGACGGCCGAATGGCTGACGCCCAAGCGCTCTCGCCTGAGTGGGCAGGGCCTTGCGCCTGACATCACGGTCGTCCGCACGCCCGAAGAGGCCAATGCCGGCCGTGACGTGCAGTTGGAAGCGGCCATTGAGGCGCTGTCAAAGTAGCCCCTTAGGGTTTGTAAGAGAGTTGGACAAAATGGATAATTCCGGACAAACTATCATCAAGATCGCACTGGCGACTGTGTTGGCAGTCACCCTCGTTTGCGGCGCTTACGGGGCCGGTTTTGGCAGCGGCTATTACGCTCATTCTGCACTTTCCCAGCCGGCAGCCGGTAGCGAGTGCCCGCCGGTGGACGTCGATTGCCCGGTCGATCCCGATGCCGTGGATAGCCCATGGGACGCGTCGGGCCCCACTCGCAGCGAGGAACAAGCCTTCCAGGTCTTTTGGGAGGTATGGACCGCTTTGCAGGAGTTGTATTATGGCGATCTGCCCGAGGCCGATGCGATGGTCGATGGCGCCATCCGAGGCATGCTGCAGACCCTGGATGACGAGTTTACCTCGTATATCGAGCCTGACCTGGCCCGTGTTATCAGCGAAGACGCCAGTGGCTCTTTCGAGGGCATTGGCGCCATGGTGGGCTTGAACGACGACAAACAAGTAGAGATCAGCCAACCCTTCCAGGGTCAACCGGCCGAACAGGCCGGGGTGCGGGCCGGCGATGTCGTCGTGGCCGTGGATGGCCAATCGATCGTTGGCTATGGCTTGTACGAAGCGATTGGCCTCATCCGCGGGCCGGCTGGCACGCAGGTGACTCTGACGATCGTGCGCGCCGGCGAGCCCCAAGCGTTTGACGTGGTGATCACACGGGCCAAGATCGAAATTCCCATTGTCGAGTACGAGCTGCTGCCAGGTGATATCGCCTACGTCCGGCTGTACGAGTTCAGCGAGCCCGCCACGGAGCGCACTCGGGCTGCTTTGAAAGAGTTGTTGGCCGGCAAGCCACAAGGGCTGATTTTCGACCTGCGCGATAATCCAGGCGGTTATCTGCAGCAGTCCATCGACGTCAGTGACCTGTTTCTCGAGACCGGCATCATCGCCATCGAGCGTGGCAGCGATGAGGACGAAGAAATCTTTCGCGCCAGCTCGCGTGGGATTGCCCAAGATATCCCTATGGTTGTGCTGATCAACGCTGGCTCGGCTAGCGCCTCTGAAATCGTGGCCGGCGCCTTGCAAGATAATGACCGGGCCAAGCTGATCGGCGAGACGACCTTTGGCAAAGGCTCGGTGCAGATGCCGTACAAACTGTTGAATGGGGGCGAGCTGCGCGTTACGATCGCGCGCTGGTTCACGCCCGATGAGCGCGCCATCCACGACGAGGGCTTGCAGCCCGATATCGAGGTGGCTATGACGGTCGACGACTACAAGGCCGGACGCGATCCGCAGCGGGATCGGGCAGTGGAATACCTGACGGCGGGGAAATGAGAGAATCTGGGATCAAGGTGGTTGCCACCAATCGTAAGGCTTCCCACGATTACTTCCTGGAGGATCGCTTCGAGGTGGGTATCGTCTTGCTTGGCACTGAAATCAAGTCGATCCGTGCCGGGCAGGTCAACTTGCGCGAGGGCTACGTCCAGGCGCGGGGCAACGAGTTGTGGTTGGTCAATACCCATATTGCCGCCTACGAGCCAGCCGCCGGCCAGAGTCATGACCCGCTCCGCCCGCGCAAATTGCTCTTGCACCGCAAAGAAATCGCCCGCTTGCTCACACGCACCCAGGAACGCGGTTATACGATCATCCCCCTGCGCATGACGCTCAAAGACGGTCGAGCCAAGCTTGAAATCGCCCTGGCGCACGGCAAGCACAAGTACGACAAGCGCGAGGCGATCGCCAAGCGCGAGGCCAAGCGCCAGATCGAACGGGCGCTCAAAGAACGCCAGTACTGAATCTGTCCACGAAGGACACCAGCTTACATGAAGGCAAAAATAGAAACCTGGGCGCCTCTTCGCGTTCTTGGTGGATAAAAAATCTTCTGTGGTTCATGGGTAATTCTAGTGTCTCACGTTGCGGTGATTTTGCAGGCGTCAAGCGTTTTGTCGTCGACGGTTTGCCGCTGACGAGCATACGCAGCCTCAATGCGTTGAGCCAGCCTGACAAGACCAGGATTTATCTCACCCTCTTTCCTCAAGATATGCTCGAGTCGTATGGAATCGACGTCTGTGACTCGTCTAGCACTGCCCCTCTCAAGCTGCTTTGCCCGCCCACCGCCAGCTCGGTGGAGCTGGCCGTGTACCACCCTGACGAGCTGCGCGATCCCTTGTTGTATTTGCACCTGGCTGACACCCCCACCAACCAGTTGGTGGTGTTGTTGTTCGTGGTCAACGACCCGCACTCGGCGCGTTTCGATACGGACCGCGACTTGCATGGAGAGCCGACCAGGTTCGGGACGGTCGGGCGCAACTTGGAGGCTGAGTTGGCCGCTATGCAAGCCGGCTTGATGCCGGGCCAGGTGCGGGCGGGGCTTGGGGTATCACGCAGTCTCCTTCCCACGCTCGAGACCTTTGTGTCACGCTTGGGGCACAAGATATTTTTCCTCGACCCCTTGAACTATAACGCCGCACTCATGTTCGAACGCTACGGGTGCAGCTACAGCCAGGGGCTGAAGCAGATGATCTGGATCAATCGCGAGTTTGCGCCGGGCGGCGAGTTGCACAGGCGGCTGGACGGCTCAACCCCCTTCCGGCAGCCGGGCGCGCACCGGACTGTCCTGGGGCGCAGTTGGGCCATTCACGATGGCATCTTGGGTCAGCCCTTTAGCGGCATCAAGATGTACAAGCGCGTCGGTGTCCGCGCTGGACTCGATACTTTCCTGCCCGAGTAGGCCGTTGGGGAGAACAACGTAAGGCGTAAGGTCTTACGTTTCACGTTTTACGTCTCACTCCTCAGCCGGGTAACCGATCTCGGCCAGCAGGGTCTTGATCTTGTCCCACGTGGCCGGCGCTTCCCAACTGACCGTGACCAGCTTGGTGCCGGCGTCGGCCTTGACTGAACTGACGCCGCCCAACTCGCCCAGCTCGGTCTGGATGGTATGTACGCAGTGTCCGCACGAAATATTGGGAGCTTTGAAGGTCTTGCTTTCCATCTTTCTCCTTGAAACCTGAAACCTTGAAACCTTAAACGCATCATCTCAATATTTCGGGGCCGCCGGGCTTCGGGCCAGACTTCCGAAGTCTAAGAAGACTTCGGAAGTCTTCCATCCCCCCGCTTT
>JAFGFO010000148.1 GCA_016931085.1 Thermoflexales bacterium | reverse complement strand
GCCATGGTTATCCTCTTATATGGTGTGTTTATTCCTACACCAAGGATACCTGGCTCTACGATTTTACACAAGATCTAGTATACCACCGTGGAACGCCATGGTCGTCACAAAGGATTTCATGAAGAGCGAAGCCTTCTGTCATACCATTGAACAACGAGCGATAACGCTCCTCGCTCTCGCGAAGTTTTTCTTCCGTCTTTTTTTTGTCAGTGATGTCGCTAAAGATTCCATCAGCATACCCAATGCCATCTTGTTCATAGGTCTGGATTGAACGGTCGTGCAGCCAGATCCATTCCCCATCTTTGCGGCGGATGCGATATTCAATGTCGAAAACGGTATGGCCGACAAAAAGATCATGATAAGCTGTTTGCACCCGTGTGCAATCGTCTGGGTGAATTTGGCCAAACCATAATTTGTCACCTTCACGGATCACTTCTGTGGGAGTATAGCCAAACACATGCTCAATGTTGGAAGAGATAAAAGGTGTATGGCCGTTCTCATCAGTGGTCCATACTACGTCAGGGATATTTTCAACCAGACTGTGATATTTTTCTTCGCTTTTGCGTAATGCCTCTTCTGCCTGCTTACGGTTGGTGATGTCTGTGGCAGTCCCCCAAATTCTGAGCAGATGACCGTTTTCAACGACGCCAACGTCGTTGGTCAGGAAGAACCGCTTTTCGCCCTGAGGCGTCACTTCTTCTGTCTCGCAGTCCACACTGCAATAGCTAGACTCGATGAATTTCCTGAACGTGGCCCGGTTGACAGGGTTATCCTGACCGCCGTGAAAATCGATCAAGCGCTGGCCAACCAGTGCTTCTATCGAGGGCAGGCCATACATGGCCACCATAGCCTGGTTACATTCGCCCATGTAGGCGTTCTGGTAGATGGCATCTATCTGCTGCTCTAGCGGCAGGGAAATATCAATCGGCTGGTCAAACTCGGTGCAGTAGATCGCCTCGTGGCTTTGACTGATAAACGACTGGTAGCGTTCCTTGCTTTTGCACAGCGCCTCTTCCGCCTGCTTGCGCTTGGTAATGTCGCGAGCAATGACTCCAACTGCAATGGGTTGGCCGCCGGCATCTTTGACTGGATAGACGTAATCGTCGAACCAGATTGGCTGTCCTTGCCAGATGAACTGGCTTTCGTATTGCTGTGGCTCTCCACTGGACATGGCGCATCTGACCCGCTCCATAAATTCGCCGGCTGTGTCTGGATCAAAAAAATCGTACGGAGTTTTACCTACTGCCTCTTGGGCTAAGAGGTTATAGCGAGGTGGGACGTGACAATACACGTAGCGACCTTGCAGGTCCTGCAGACAAATAATGTCGGTGGCATTTTCTACCAGCGCTCGGAATAGCGCTTCACTGTATTGTAATTCTTGCCCGACTGGCGGACTGCCCCCTTCAACCGGCCCATCAGCAGGCCAGGAAGGTCGGCATGCAGTATCCGAAGATTCCATCTCTGCCACGCGCTGGCGCAATGCTTCCAACTCGGCAACGAGTTGGGCTTTGGTTTTGCGACTATCGTCCATAGCTCCCCCTAAAGAAACCGTACTCCCCTCGAAAATAGTCAGCTATTCGGGCATTCCCCCTGATCTGCGTCAATGGTCAAATTATACTCTATTCAGCCCCCAAATACCACCTCACGGGCTGAACGGCTGGCAGCAATCAAGCCGCTCAGAATCAACCATCCGAGCCACAGCCACCCCCACCGTCCACGCACGTCCAGCAGGGCGTCGATCAGGGCAATGCCATACAGCATGAGTGAGGCCGGACGTGAAAAGGGTATCTCCAGCTTCATACTGGGTGGTACGTCGTTGACTGCTGCTGTGAACCGCCCCACGAAATCATCCCCAAACGCGCGGAGCGCTCCTTGGAGCTGAAACACGACGATCTCGCATGCGCCCAATGCCCGGCTCAGGCGTGCATCGCGCACCAACTGGTCAAAGGTTAACACCGACTCGCCGGGAAACCCGCCGCCGACCAACCCAATCAGGTAGCTGACCCGATTGTCAGGGTAGCCTGTAGAACACAAGCCGGTTGCGGATGCTTCCTGGTAGCGCCGTGCCATGGCGCGTTCGATCAAGTAGACGTAATAGGCGCGCCAGGCAGGCGGAAAGTACGACGAATAGGTCATCACGTTCACAAAGTCCCATTCTGCCGGAGGATCGGCCGGGCTGCGCAAGATCACAGACCAATCTGCATCGCCATCTAGCCCATCTACGTAATGAATCCATGTAGCCGTGATGCCGGTGCGCAGCTCTGGGTACTCGCGGTGCATCTCGTCGATAAACTGGCGTAAATTGAGTACGCTCTGATCAAAATTGGCACGCTCGGCGGCGGCGATATCCGGCCGTGTGTGCATAGGCTGCTCGACGTCACCGACCAGGCCGCGCACATTACCCAGCTTTTCTCGCCGGGCAAAGGCGGCTGCGTCGTGCGCGCTGGCCATCCATTCGCGGTGGATAGGGACGGATAAAAAGTTAGAGCTGTCTGGCACCAGGTACACCTCGATATCGTATTCGGCCAATCGCCGCAGCCCCTCTGCCAGTGCAGCCCCTTGTTCTGCTTGTATGGGGCTGACGGCCGGCCACAGATAGACGCGCCCGCCGGCCGCGTGCAGGTCTTGGAGTATACTGTCTGGTGTCTGTCGCCAATCTATAGGAGGCGTCCAGAATGACAGCCTGGTCGGGGGGGCCTGCCCGGGATACAGGTAGATCACCTGCCCCAGGCCATTGTAGCCAAGGGCGGCCCAGGCCAGTAGTGGGATGAATAGGGCCAACACCTGGCGCTGGCGCGGCCTGCCCCAAGCCAGCCATACCAACAGGCCGGGCAGTAGAACGGTGATGGGTAGGTACCATGACCAATCATAGGCTGGTGCGCCCAGGTAAAAGACGGTCCACAGCGCGCACAGTAGCCCATAAGCTAGCCAGCCGGCCAGGGCCAAGACCAGGCTGCGTGTGACGATGCTGAGATATTTGCCCCAAGGCGTCCAAGTGTTATGAAACCCCATTTCCTCGCTATTATGCCCCATTCTTCCACCTCCGTCAAACCAGGGAGTGAGCGGCAGACTTGTCGCTGCTGGATTGGCTGTTTTTGCTCATTAAGCGTGTATGCGTCACAATAACAGGTGGTGTCCCGCCTCACGCAACAAAATGTTGTAGACAACGCAACGGCTTTTGGTGTAGAATAAGCATAATCTAGTTCATACGTTTGCGCAGTGGCGCTCAACCCGTGGATAGGACGGGGGGGAGCGCCATTTTTCGTTTAACGAGGATTGGGAATGTTGTGGATTGTTCCACTTGTATTGGTATATGCTACCGTCTGCGCGGTCTGTGACGCTCGCGCGTGGACGATACCCAACAAGCTGACGCTTCCGGCGTTAGCCTTGGCGCTGGTGTACCGTGCAGTAAGCGGTCTGTCTGCGCCTGACACCTGGCTGGCGGCTGTCGCCGGCCTGGTCTTGATCTATGTCGCCTGGCAGAATGGCTTTTACGGCGGGGGCGACGCCAAGGTGCTGATGGGGCTGTGGCTGGTGTGGCCTGTGGCATCGTTCTTGGTGGTGCTGTGCGCAATGTTCCCCGTGTATTATCTCGTCAGGCGTCTGGTTCGTTCTACTCCTGGGTTCCCGGCGGCGGTCCCGACTGCGCTGGGAGTCTGGGTGTATTCCCTTTCGATGCTTCTTGCGACGTTCTCGTCGGGCTATCAGGCTTTGCCTGTGTTATCACTATTCTCTTGAACAGGAGGGTTACAGTGTTTGAGCAATTCATCCACGATGAGCGCGGCGACATGGCCGAGAAGGGCGTCGTGCTGGCCGTGATCATCCTGGCTGCCCTGGCGATGTGGCAAGCGCTAGGCTCCCGGATCGCGACCTGGGTCAGCCGCGTCACTAACGCGTACACCTAGAACTGGCCGTGTTTTTTGAGGCGTGAGGGAGGCGTCGGGACCTCCCCGCGCCACTGGAGAGAGCAGTGGAGCAACTGGAGCGCTTTATCCGCGACGAGCGCGGCGACATGGCCGAAAAAGCCTTGGTGGCGGTCATTATCGTCCTGGCGACGATTGCCATGTGGCAGGCCTTGGGCAGCAAGATTGCGACCTGGTTCAGCCGCGTGACAGTCAATTGAAGGGGGCGAGATGTTGGCGAGATTTTTCGACGACAAGCGGGGCGACATGGCCGAGGCCGCGATCGTGCTACCGATTATTAGCTTGTTGATCGCGGCTCTGATCAGCGTGGCGATGGCGGCCTGGACGGCCAACACGGCCAACCATATTGCCCAGCGTGCGGCTCGGGTGGCAAGTGTCACGCAAGGGACGGCGGCCGATCGAAGCGCCATTGCTGTCAGCACGGCCAACAGCCTGGCGGCGAACTTTGGGTACGGCACGTATACGACCACCGTCGTGCGCGGCGGCAGTCAAGCCGGCGACGTGGTGATCGTCCAGGTCAATTGGGCGGCTCCCAATTGGTTTCGCGGCTTTGCCATTCTCTATCCGGGCCTGCTCGACCGTGATTTTTCCGGCCAGGCGACGGCGGCCTTTCGGGTCGAGGGGTGGTGAGGGACTGCGGGTGGTATAGAATGAAAACGCACAAAGAAGGCGGCTTTTCTTACGCTTACGTAGCACTTGTCCTGGCCTTTGTCATTTTGCCGTTATCTGTGGCGGCCGCCGACCTGGTGCGGGTGGCCTGGGCGCGGGGTGAACTGCAAAAGGCGGCTGACGCCGCGGCCGAGGCTGGGGCGCAGATGGCCGACGTATATGCGTGGAAGCACAGCAGTGTGGTGCAGTTACTGCCCGACGCGCCATCGGTGGCGACGCAGGTGGCGCAGGCCAACTCGGCCTATTTGTTCGCCAAACAAATCTATCCTCAACTGGATTTCATCGTCGTGGACGAGACGGCCAACACCGTGAGGGTAGGCTTGAGCGCGACCGTGCAGAGGTCGCTGTTGTATGGTTCCCAGCTCCGCATCAGCGCGGAGGGCACGTCGGAATTGAGACTCAATCGAAACTAGAGAGGTAAAGATGTTAAAGTCAACGTTTGCAAAAATCGCGTTCGTATCCGTTTTGGGCTTGCTCCTGGCCGCGTGCGGCGGAGGTAATCCTCAAGTTGCGCCGGCGACTACAGCCGCGCAGCCCTTGACCGAGGTCGAGGCAGCGACGGCCGCGGCCAGCGCACCAACGGTGACGCCTGAGCCACCCAAGGCACCAGAGCCTACCCTGCCGCCGATGGAGACGGTAGCCGCGCCTGTGAGCGGCAGTCCGGCGATCACGCCCACGGCCAAGGTGGTCACCACCACGACCGGCGGCGTCCCGGCTCTTCAGAGTGATCTGCCCGGCGTGCTGTGGGGCAAGACGCTGGAGGCGCCATCCAAGTGGGAGGAACGCCAAGACGCGATGATTGGCCACGTGATTCTTGCTTGGCGGTGTGACAATCAAGGGTTGAAACCCCGAGTAGCGCCGGCCACCGAGATCACGGACTTGATTTCCAAGCTGGACGATAAGGCTGCCTTCGACAAGGCAGTGGCGGACCTCCAGGCCCAAGGCTTCGAGGTGCGCGTGTCCAAGCCGCTGGTGTACACCGACGAATATGGCAGCCTGCCCATTGACCAGACGACCGATTGCAAAGCGCTCAAGGCGCTCGATCTATGGGGGACATCGCCCACGAGCCTGCCGGCGCGAGTTGGAGCATCTTCGGCCAGGCGTGCCGGCACGGTGGATGGCAAACCTGCTTACGAGCGGGTATGGATTGCCTTGTGGAAGTGATTGTGAATAGGGGGTGAGCGGTGCCCAAGCGACTGGTTCAATTGTCTGTCTGTGTTCTTTTGCTGCTGGGTGTGAGGTCGTCTTTTGCCCAGAGCGGCAGTTACAATCACGTGATGACGTACACGTCGCCCGATGGTTGGTCTCACGTGACCTGGTATCTCCAAGCATCCGGCTGCTCCGGCTCGACATGCAGCTCCGAGTGGGTACCTAACGTCGAGTCTGCGTTGTTCGAGCGTGTCCCCGATCGCGTGGATCGCGCTCACGGCGAGGGTGACGGCAGCCCGCCATCCGGCTTGCCGGTGGGGGAGCGGCCCCGTCAAAAGTGCGGCGACGGCCAGTGGGCGGCCGGCACGTGGCACCACAATGGCATTTTCTATTCGTACTGGAAGTACGACGGGATGGACGTCACCACCACTCCTATCAATGTGTATTGGGTAGAGGCGTGGAACTCTCCTTCTTGGGAGGGCTGGAACTTTGCCCACACTGACACCTGCGCGATGGGGACACCTACCCCAGGTCCCACCCCGCCGCCGACGGCCACGCCTGACCCGAGCGATCCGCTGCGCTGCCCAGGGCCTAGCACATCACCGCTGGCATTTACGTTGGGTGTCACGTACACCCCGCCCAATCCGATCGTCGTCGGCCAAGACCCCGACCGGGAGGGCGTGTCGCTCGTCGTTCAGTCGGCCCAGCCTGGCTGCAGGTACTATTGGTGGGAGAGGGTGACGCGAGAGTTTTGCGGGCCCGAGGGCGACACGGTCAACTTTCCGTGTAACGCGGCTCACACGTGGGGACGTTATTGGCGCGATTGGAGTTGTGCTGAAGGGTACGATGTAAGCAACCCCAATCACATTCACTGCACAACCAACAACGGCCGGGATGGCCACCGGGTCGCCATTTGCGAGCAAAAATTCCTGGACCTGACGGATAACGTGGTAAGCGTCGAGGCTGTTTTCAACCTAACTCAGACCAGCCGCGACTGGATAACGAATGATCTGTCTGTGCGCTATCCTGGCGCGACGATCAAGGGCAGCTATCCTTGGACGGTGGCTGGTTCGCTGACGCCTGGTTACAGGTTGGGGTTCGTGCGTGCCCAGGTACAAGATCCGGGCTGGTACGACGTGACGATGCGCGTGTGGGCTGACGGCACGTGTGGCCGGCGCTCCCAGACAACGACCGTACAAGTGCCGGTGTACCTGATGCAGACGACGATCATCCGGTAGAGCCGGGCCGCGTCTATGGCCAGACGCTTACAAGTAAATACAGTGCGCGAGGGCGCTCTATCTGCGAATGAGGCAGGGAGAGCGCTTTTTTATTTGTACGCACCTTACAAATTCAAATCGTGGTTGCCGGCGCTGTTCAAAGTGGCTTGAGCCGGCGAGTGTCGGCGGTCGCTTCGACATTCTCAGGCAGTTGGTCATCGGGGGGTGGCCGGCTGCCTGGGGGCGTCGAGGTGTGGCTGAGACCGGCACTTGGCCGGTGGAGGGTTGCGCTGCGTGCCCCACTTTCGGTGAAAGGGGGTGAGAGCGTGCGTAGCCTGACGTTTGTCGCCCTTGTTCTCGCCATCGAGTTTACCGTGGCGCGACTGTACAGCCTGGTTGTGTTGCGATGGTTCTTTCACTGGCTGTCGCGGCTCAACAAATTGTAGGCCGTGCGAATAAGAGACGAACCGGCCACTTTGACCGGCGTCCTGTGCCTGTTAGCAATCTACCTGGCACAAGACGCCGATGCGGCGAGCCTCTCAATAGGGGGAGGCTGTTGCAGGTCCTTAACAACTGAAACAAACGAATCAATTTGACTCGCCCACGGGGCGAGTTAGACGAGTTTTAATCTTGCCGTTTGCGTGCAAACCGGCGAGTTTTTTGAGTAAGGTTTTCAAAATGGAGGATTATCACAATGTCATCACAAGCAAAAGCACCAGTCGAGAATTTCGACGTCAACTCGGTTACAATCGGTGGGGTCGTGACCAGGGTGTGGTCCAGGCACGACGACGTGTATGCAAGCCTGGTGGTTCACGGTCAGTATGGGGTCTTGTCTCAAATCTTGCCGTTTGGCAACAAGGATGGCGATTCGCACCATCTTGTTTACGCGACCATCATGTTGCCTGGCGGCAAGACCGCAGAGGGTATGCCGGTGAGCCTTGCCAAGAAGGGCAAAGTGCGCGTGAGCGGCTATATCCGCGAGGTGCCATACGCCGAGACCCTGGGCAGGATCAAGCAGCGCGCCGGTGTGAGCCAGATGGATGAAGGCGACGACGACGTCACCCTGGGGCGCATATCGACGTGCACAGTGGTCAAGACGATCGAGCGCAACTCTGAACCTGCCGACGCCAACCTGGTCGAGATCGGTGGGGTGGTAACCAAAGTGTGGACCAAGCGGGACAATGTTTGCGCCAGGCTGGCGGTCTATGACCAGTTTTCCGAGATTCTGTCGCCGGCTGGTAAGAGAAAGCTTCCGCGCCGGAAGGCGCACTATGTTACCATCATGTTGCCGGGCGGCAAGACCTCGGATGGTCTGGAGGCGAGCATTGCCAAGAACGACAGGCTGCGCGCCACCGGCTTTATGTGCGACGTTCCATACATCGAGACCCTACGCCAAGTCAAAGTTCGTGCAGGCCTGGCTGACCGGGTAGCCGACGATGATGGCGAGATCAGACTGAGGCGTATCGCATCGTATGCGGTGGTGGGTACGCTGGTGCAGTTTGGATAATCGAGGCTGGCGGCCCGAAAAGCCGCCAGCCTGTTTCAATTAGATCATTCGGTTGGCTAACTCGTTGTAGCCACTTGACCTGGTCAAAATCACCAGCTTAATCTAGTGCCTCGCTATCGGCCAGGGCATCTCCTCCACCTGAAACTAGGGCGGTTAAACTATCCAGGTCTTGGGCGGGTATTAGTCGCGTCGGATAGGCGAAATTCATATTGTGTTTCACGTCAGCCTCACGCTCTTGATCTTGCGCCATCTCGCAATAAGCGGCATCGAGGTCGATGTTGACTACGTGAGGGCGCACCAGTGATTCGATAAATTGGCTGATGTTCTGTTGTCCAACAAGAGCATAGAGACCATCATACACCTGCTCGTCGAGTGTTATAGTAAGCTCTTTTTGCTTTTTCATTTCCGATTGCTCAAACAACTATGGAGTCGGGGGATGGCTGTGTAGTCAAGCGAGGATTCACCAATCGCGAACGGGCGGGAGCTACTGCCTCGACTTCTACGTAAATGATGTTGCCGGCATTGCTCGCTTGCTGTGCTGCGGCGAGGTTGAGACGATACAGCTCGGGGTCATCCTTGGGGAGTAATACAATCTCGGCGTTGTTCGGGATCTGTTCCAACAGGTTAGGATGTTCCTGGACGTATCGCTCGAACTCGAATGACAAGGCGATATTCTTTTCTGCGATTGTTTCGTGATTATAACTCATTAACTCATTGCCTCATCTCACGATAAGCGCATTGAGATCAGAGTGATTTGCCCAGTTGCAGGCAGTCGGCGATTAGAGTAGAGAGGTTGGGTGCGTCGAAAGAGATGCCCGGTGCTGGGCAGCGGTTGCGCTTGATGTCGGGCGGCTCGTGATAGTGGTGCGGGAAGGTAGAGGCCAGGGACGGATCATCGGGATGCGGCTGTGAATCATACCAGCGTATTTTTTGGCCGCCGCTATAGATGGTGTAGCTATAGTGTCGCACCTTCCCAACCTCGAAATCAATCATCTCGATGACGCGCAATCTCAACCCTGTCTTGAATTCCAGCTCGCCTTCCACAATTGCCGTCAATGCGCTGGTGCTGTACAAACGCAAAGTAGACGTGGCAACTTGTGGATAGGCGCCGAGCACGCCATAAATCATGACCTCGTACTGAGGCTGATTGGGAAAGGGCATCTATGCCTCTGTGATGCGGAGAGCCGGCTCTGGTGGCACAATGGAGACCAAGCTATCTGTGAGGCCAGCCAACAATTGTTGAACACGCTGGCGCGACAATTCCCGCAGAGATGTTTCCCGGTCCCTTTTGACCTCGTAGAAACCGGCCCATATAGCAAAGTCCTCAGTGTGCTCGCCGTCGTCCAATCGTCCTTGTGAATAAAGCTCGTAAAAGTCGGCCGAGCTCAACCAGTAGCGGCGCTCGTACCGGCGTGTTGTTTCGTCGGCGGCGCGCAAATCGTCCAGGATTTGGGTAATCGTTATCTCAGTCATAGCAACCTCACTGTAAATAGAATAGCATCTTTGACGCTGCTTGTCAAGCTTGGCTGCAGATCGGAAAACGGTCAGCTCGAAGCCTCGCGCTCCTTACTGGGGTAGGGATCGTCGGTTTCTAGCTGACTGGATCATTTCAGTTGGCTTGTTGCATGGAGGCGTTTTGCCCTATGCGTTTTTGCCCTGGCATTGGCCGGGCAACCCAATTTTGCGGGCGTTGGCCTGCGAGAACAACCCTGGAGGCATGTGGCCCCAGGGAATTCAAACGGAGTCATTGTTCAATCAAACGGAGGATAAAAATGGACACGAACTTTTGGGCCGAGTATGCCAAGAGAACTGGCGCTGTTTCACAAGCTCAGCACCAGATCGCATCAATGCACTCGCTTGTGAACCTGCTGGTGGTCGTGGTCGCTGTCTTGATCGTGGCCAAGATCGTTTTTGTCGTGATCAGCATGTTGGTCGCCTGCCGCGGTGGTGGGCTGCGCGCGATTTTCTCCTACTTGTTCAACCCGGTCGAATTCCGGGAGCGGCAGAGGGAAAAGATCCGGGCCGGATTCCGCAGAAATCGACAGCACAGCCGGTCTCACAGAGAGGGTGGGGGCGATTCCGAACCTGCTCCTCAAGCTGTGAGCGCGGCTGGTTCGCTGTTGAGTCCGCTGCGGTCTCGTCCGGCGTCGCGCCTGGTTTACCCGCCATCTTCGCGCAGGCGGTAAACGGATTCGCATAGAGCACTTATCGTACCCCAAGCGGGGGACACATTCCCCTGCTTGGGGGCAGTGTGTCTCCCGCCATTGCGGGTTACGTGCAGCACTAGAGTGTCTTGGTTCGCCAAGACACCCAATCGCTGCACGTAACTCACATGATAAGGAGACATTCCCATGCCTGCTCTGACATACACGAGGCAAGTATTTCAAAACCCGCGCCAGTTGGCTTGGTGGCAGTGGGGGCACGTGGTCGGTTTGTGGTTTGGCCTGGCAGTTGCCGTGGCGACTTGCGTGCTGGCGATGGCTGGCATTCGTTGCCCGGCCTTGCTGCTTGCGCTTGCGGGTCATACGGCCGGTGATTTCCCTCTTCAGAATTGGTGGATGACAACTGGCAAGCAGAAGCGGCAATTTCTGCCATCAGTGTGTCATGCGTTGATTTCTGGCGGGCTGGCCGGGCTGCCGTTTGGCCCTGCCGGCTGTTTGGCGAGCATCGTTGCCCATCTGATCATTGATGCTACGAACAAGTTTGGGCTGGGCAATGATGGCTATGCCGGCCCGATCGCTGACCAGTTGGCCCACGTTGCAGTCATCCTGCTGCTGATGATGGTTTTGGGATAGATTTTACTGGATCGGCTTGCCCGATCCTCTTGAGATGATGACTTCACCGGTCCGTTTACTGCGGCGGCCGGTGCTGCCTATTCCAGCAGTCAAGCGTGTTCCGGGCACGGGGGGTGGGGACCCCACAACTTCGTCGCGCCAGCCGTGGCTGGCGTGGCGTGCGCCACGGCGTCTAGGCAAGTCGTCATCTCAAGAGGGTGGAGCAAGTAGAACATTGAAGAGTTGACAAGATGAGAGTGAATCTGGCTAAAATTCAAGCTTGGATGGGAGGCGTTCACATCCTGGATAGCCAGGGTGACTTGCAGGTTGGGGCGTGGCCCCAACTGCTGACCAGGCTCGGCGTGTATTATGGCGTTGTCTTGACGATATGGGGATTGATTCCTAGCTTGATAGGCCCGCCGGCGGGCACTGTGATCGTGATCTGGCTGACGTTGATGTGGGATTGGTGGGGCAATCCGCTGGACAGGGCTGCCGGCAGCGCCAGGCTGGTGCAACCGGCGTCGTTTTGGCACGGCTTGCTCATCCTGACCGGCGGTGGCTTGGTGTGGACCGTGATGGCGTTTGGGCTTTACTTGCCGTGCGGCGTCATGGCGGCATTGAGGACTATGCAAGGCGAGTGGGTGCTGGCCTCAGTCATTTGTGGCATGCTGGTGATTGGGGGACGAGTGGTCTAGCACGGTAAGCTGTTGGCCATTCAAGTGCCTGGCTGCTAACAAGATCGAAAAGCCCATCAGTTTGCTTGATTCTCGTGCTGCGCTGCCGTGAATACCAAACCCCGCCCGTCAGCCGTTCTCAGCGTGAGCTGGTTGGCGTCCAATTCAAAGATCGTTGCGTTTTGCAAGATGTCGATATAGTGGGCCTCTTGCTCCATGGTTCCGGCCGGCTCCACACAGTTCTTTTTGGTCATGCCAATCTCGGCGATCTTGAGCGTGCCTCGCTGCAACGTGTAGGCTCCGTGATAATCATTGCACCCAGCGGACCCGCTCACCGTTCCTTTCTCGAACCGTAATCGGATCGCCGTCCCATTGACGAGTGACGTGGCTGTCTCACCTTCGATCAATGTCGTCAGTGCCCAGTCTGTATCCTCCAGCGTCACCTCCGGCATCGGCGCGGGTGACGTGAAGGTCAGTACCACCTTAGCTGTAGAGTCCAGCATCTCTAGCCGATCTGCTGTCAGGCGGTAACTGGCGACCGCCGTCAGTGCTGACAGGAAGGCTTGCTCTTGTTCCATCAAGCCTGCCGGCTCTGTGCAGTACATCTCTGTCATCGCTACAGTACCGATGGTGAGATGGCTGTCGCTTGCCTGGTATGAACCACTATAGTGATTGCATCCGGCCGAGCCACTGATGTCACGCTCCGAAAACTCGGCTGTAAGCGTTGTGCCAGCCATCGGCGGCTGACCGGCCAGTGTCTGTACGACCCACTGCGTGCCTGCTAACGATGCTTGGTTGCTTTGTTTGGCAGTGCTCGCGCCACAACCGCAGATCGCAAGCGCCATCGCTATCAAGATCAGAGTCCTTGTTTTCATATTTGAACGCCCCTACTCAAAGTTGTGCTGGTTACTTACCAGATGATTATTTGTGCTCACCAGGCATGACGCTGGGGAATCGCGGCTTGTTCCATAACCCGCTACGTCCACCAGATCGCATATTTACAAGTCGATTGATGTTAGCAGTTTCTGGATTCATCAGGGGCATGTTGTCGGATTTCACAGTTTTTGAGACTGGCCTAAGCGTAAACGGCGGCTTATTTCACAGTTTTTGAGACTGCTATTTCAAGGTTTTTGAGACTAGCCTAAAAATTTCGACCTTCTATTTCACAGTTTTTGAGACTGGCCTAAGTGCAAGCGAGGCCTTATTTCGAAGTTTTTGAGACTGGCCTAGTGGTTTTATGGGTGCCTTACGCCTGAATACGCATGAATTAGTGTACGGTCTCATAGATAATGAGACCGCACCTCGAAGATAATGAAACTGGCATGTCAGATATAATGCAACTATCGTAATCTGAGCGT
>JAFGFO010000147.1 GCA_016931085.1 Thermoflexales bacterium | reverse complement strand
TGATGCTCCAGTTGATCGACTTGCCGCGTGAAGCCCCCCTGCGCGTGCTTGACCTGGGCTGCGGGCCGGGTTCGCTGGCCTTTCATGCCCTGCGTTACTATCCCAACGCGCAGATCGTGGCGGTCGACTTTGACCCGGTCTTGCTCGCCATCGGACAGAAGGTGGCCGCTGGGCGGAAGGCCGACATCCACTTCACCCGGGCCGACTTGCGCCAGATGGATTGGTGGATCGACTATGAGCAGGCGTTCGATCTGGTGTTGTCCTCCACCATGCTGCACTGGTTGAGCGCGGACAATCTGATCAAGCTCTACGAGCGCGTCCACCGGGCGCTCAAGCCGGGTGGCTGGTTTATGAACTCGGATCACATGGCCATCGACGATCCCGTTATACAGGCCCGTTATCGCGAGCTGTTGAACATGAACCGCCAGAGTGCGTTCTCCACCGCTAACGCGCTCGACTGGAGCAGCTTCTGGGAGCACCTGGAACGCGACTTTGCGGGAACGGGCCTGGCGGTGCAGCGGGACGAGGAGGCGTTGTGGGAAGGCTCGGAAGATGGCCTGAGCCGGGAATTTCACCTGGCCACCCTGCGCCGGTGCGGCTTCAAGCACGTCGAGTTCCACTGGCTGGATTTGGGCGATGCCATCGTGGGTGCCAGGAAGATGGGGTAGGGAGTAGGGAGTAGGAAGTAGGGAGTAGGGGCTAGTCACTATTCCTATATACTACACCCAGGATGGGAGAGCAATGACAGGCGGATCAATAAACGCACTTCTCGCCCTGGAAGACGGCACGCTGTTTTGGGGCAAGAGCACCGGCTTCCCGGGCGAAACCTTTGGCGAGCTGGTGTTCAACACCGGCATGAGCGGCTACCAGGAGGTGCTCACCGACCCCTCTTATCGCGGGCAAATCGTGGTCATGACCTACCCCGAAATCGGCATCTATGGTGTCAACCCGGACGACGTCGAATCGGGGCGAATCCAGGTCGCCGGCTATGTGGTGCACCGCGCCGTGCCGACCCCCTTCAACCAGCGCGCCACGCTCTCCTTCACTGATTATCTCACTCAGGCTGGCATTGTGGCCATCGAGGGCATAGACACGCGCAAATTGACCCGCCACCTGCGAACGCACGGGGCCATGCGGGGCGCGATCTCCACGCTCGATCTCGACCCGACCAGCTTGCTGGCTCGCGTGCGGCAAAGCCCCTCTATGCTGGGGCTCAACCTGGCCGCGGAAGTCAGCCCCAAGCAGGCGACGGCCCTTTCGCCACGGACAGATAAGCAGCTTCACATCGTCGTGATCGACGCCGGACGGAAGGAAAACATCGTCCGCGAACTGCTCCGTCACGGGGCAGCCGTCAGTGTCGTCCCTTACGATGCGGACCTTGCCAGCGTGCTGGCCTTGCGGCCGGACGGGGTGCTCGTCCCCAACGGCCCCGGCGACCCCGAGCCTTTGCACGACACGGTCCGGACAATGCGCGGCCTGCTGGAGCGCCGCCTCCCGCTGGCCGGCATCTGCTTGGGCCACCAACTGCTCGGCCTGGCGGTGGGTGGCAAGACCTACAAGATGCGCTTTGGCCACCGCGGCGCCAATCACCCGGTGCGCGACTTTACCAGTGGGCGCATCCTCATCACGACCCAGAACCACGGCTTTGCCGTCGATCCCACCAGCCTGGACGTCGCTTGGGAGCCGCTGGATACGGCCTTTAGCCCGGCCCGGCCGGAGGTTCTGCAAATCGCAAATCGCAAACACCTGCACTTGTCACCGCAGGTGCAAGTGTCGCAAATCGCAAATCAAGTTACCATGGCCGAGCTGCTGCCGGCTCAAGTGCTGCTCGGCACCAGCCCGCTGGGCTTTGGAACGGTGGAGATCACCCACCTCTCGCTCAACGATGGCACGCTGGAGGGCCTGCGGCTGCGCGAGCTGCCGGCCTTTTCGATCCAGTACCACCCTGAGGCTTCTCCCGGCCCCCACGACGCCAAGCCCTTTTTCGAGGAATTCCTCGCCATGGTGGAGGGACAACGTGCCTAGGCGAACGGATATCGACAAAATCCTCGTCATCGGCTCAGGCCCGATCGTGATTGGGCAGGCGGCCGAGTTCGACTATTCCGGCACGCAGGCGCTCAAGGCGCTCCGCAAGGCCGGCTACCACCTGGTCGTCGTCAATTCCAATTCGGCCACGATCATGACCGATCCCGAGCTGTCCGACGCGGTTTACATCGAACCGCTGACGGTCCAGTTCTTAGAGTCCATCATCGCTCGCGAGCGCCCCGACGTGCTGCTGCCGACCCTGGGCGGGCAGACGGCGCTCAACCTGGCCGTGGAATTGGCCGAGAGCGGCGTGCTGGACAAGTACGGCGTCGAGATCATCGGCGCGCCACTCGAGGTGATCCGGCGCGCCGAGGATAGGCAGCTTTTTAAGCAAACCATGCTCGATATCGGCCTCGACGTGCCGCGCAGCCGGCAGATCAGCAGCCTCCACGAGGCGCTGGGCGTGGCCGCCGAACTGGGCTATCCTCTCATCGCCCGCCCCAGTTTTACTCTGGGAGGTACAGGGGGAGGGGTGGCCTATAACGCTGAGGAACTGGGGCGTGTGGTGGCCAAGGGACTTATCGAAAGCCCCAGCCATACCGTCTTGCTCGAAGAGTCGGTCATCGGCTGGAAAGAGTACGAGCTCGAAGTGGTGAGGGACTATGCCGATAACGGCCTCGTCGTCTGCTCGATCGAAAACTTTGATCCCATGGGCATTCACACCGGCGATTCGATCACCGTCGCCCCGGCCCAGACGCTGACCGACCGCGAGTACCAGGCGATGCGCGACGCCGCCATCGCCGTCCTGCGGGCGATCGGCGTGGACACCGGCGGCTCGAATATCCAGTTCGCCGTCGATCCAAACAGCGGCCGGATGGTGGTGATTGAGATGAACCCGCGCGTGTCGCGCTCGTCGGCCCTGGCGTCCAAGGCGACCGGCTATCCGATTGCCAAGGTGGCTGCGCTGCTGGCCGTGGGCTACCGGCTGGACGAGATTCCCAACGACATCACCCGCCGCACGACGGCGGCTTTCGAGCCTAGCCTGGATTATGTCGTGGTCAAGATGCCGCGCTTTCAGTTGGAAAAGTTCCCCGGCGCCGACCCCCAACTCAGCACTCACATGAAGTCGGTCGGCGAGGTCATGACGATCGGGAACACCTTCAGGGAAGCGCTGGGCAAAGCGCTGCGCTCGTTGGAGCTGGACGCCACGCCCCGGCTGGATTTCGATCACGTCCACGAGTACCTGGCCACCCCCACGCCAGAACGGCTGGCCTACATCTTTGCCGCGCTGCGCCAGGGTTTTTCGGCCGGTGAGATTCACGAGATCACGCGGATCGACGCCTGGTTCTTGAGCGAGATGGAACGCTTCGTCCACTTCGAAAGCCATCTGCGGGGCATACCGTGGGAGTCGCTGGATCGGACGCTTGTCTTGCGCAGCAAGGCGATGGGCTTTTCCGACCGCGAGCTGGGCGAGCTTTTTGAGCGTTCCGAAGAAGAGATCCGGCGACTGAGGAAGCAGTTGGGCGTGCAGCCGGTTTTCAAAATGGTGGACACCTGCGCGGCCGAGTTCGAGGCGGCTACCCCCTATTTTTACTCGACCTACGGCGGCGAAGAAAACGAGGCGCTGCCCTCGGCGCGGCCCAAGGTCATCATCCTCGGCTCCGGCCCCAATCGCATCGGGCAGGGCATCGAGTTCGATTACGCCAACGTGCACGCCGTCTGGGCGCTCCAGGAGGAGGGCTACGAGCTGATCATGGTCAACTCGAACCCCGAGACGGTCTCGACCGACTATGATACGTCCGACCGGCTGTACTTTGAGCCGCTGACGGTCGAGGACGTGCTGGCCATCATCGAGAACGAAAAGCCGCTCGGCGTGGTGGTGGCCTTTGGCGGGCAGACGCCGCTCAAGCTGGCGCGCACGCTCGTCAAGGAGAATATCCCCCTGCTGGGGACGAGCTTCAAGATGATCGAGCTGGCCGAGGATCGCCAGCAGTTCGGCCTGGTGCTCGACCAATTGGGTCTCAAAAGCCCGCCGTATGGCATGGCGGCCACGGTGGACGAGGCGCTGAGTGTGGCGGAGGACCTGGGCTACCCGCTTCTCATTCGCCCCAGTTTTGTCTTGGGCGGGCGAGCCATGGAGATCGTGGAGAACGCCGGCGAGCTGCAGCACTATATCGCTGAGGCCGCCCGCATCTCTCCCGGCTACCCGGTGCTGATCGACCGCTTTCTCAGCAACGCACTGGAGCTGGACGTCGATATCTTGAGCGATGGGCAGGACGTGTGGGTGGCCGGCCTGATGGAGCAGATCGAGGAGGCTGGCGTTCATTCGGGCGACTCGGCTTGCGTGATGCCCCCCGTGGGCCTGTCGGGCGCGATGGTCGGCCGCATCGAGGAGGCCGCCTTACGCCTGGTGCGAGCGTTGGGCGCGGTCGGGCTGGTCAACATTCAAATGGCCATCCAGGGCCACGAGTTGTTTATCCTGGAGGCCAACCCGCGCGCCTCGCGCACGGTCCCTTATGTCAGCAAAGCGGTGGGCATCCCGCTGGCCAAGCTGGCAGCCAAGGTGCTGGTCGGCAAGACCTTGAGGGAGCTTCTCGCGCCTTATTGGCCGTACCCGGTGCATCCCGATTCACCCTACAAAAACAGGCGGCTGGAAGACATCCTGAACGAGTTCCACCTGGCGCCCACGCCGTGGCCGGCGCACTCGACGGTCAAGGAAGTCGTGCTGCCCTTTGGCCGCTTCCCCGGCTGCGACGTGCG
>JAFGFO010000146.1 GCA_016931085.1 Thermoflexales bacterium | reverse complement strand
GCTCCCGCCGGATCGCCAGATCCGGCGGCAGAACGGGGATCTGGCGATCCCCTTTGAACAATTCCAATTCGTTTGAAACACGCCCATTTGATATTTGCGATTTGCGATTGGATACCTATCCGTTCTTGATGACGAGCGGCAAGTAGACAAGCGTCCCAGGCTGGACGGTCAAAGCAGCCTGGGCGGAATGGCGTTCGAGCCCATAGGCCAGGTAGGCCGTGTTAGTGATGACGTGCCCATAGTAGGCCACATTGGTCGTGAGGAGGGCCGGCAGGCTAAAGTCGAGCCGGGCGCCGGCAGTCAGGGTGCCCGTCCAGTACAGGCCACTGCCGCTGATGCCCTCAGGCAAGGTATCGCTGAGCACCACACCGGGCGCGTCGGCGCTGCCCGCGTTGGCGACGATAATCGTGTACGCCAGCGGCTCGCCCAGCCGGGGCGGGCTGTGCAGCACGGCCACCGTCTTGGTGATGGCCAGCGCTGGCGCCGGCGGGACGCCCTCGATCGCAAAGCTCACCGTGGCCGCGCCGGCGCCAGCATCGGTCGAGCTAAAGCTGGCCATGTTGGCCACGGTCTGGCCATAGTAGGCCGGGTTATCCGTGACGATGGCAGCGAAGCGGATGGTGTAAGCCGTGTGGGCCGGGATATCGTGCGGCCCCCAGGTGATGGCGCGCCCGGGCGGCGGCAACTGGGCCGAGCCGGCCGCGATCCAGCCGCCAAAGCTCACCGCCGCCGGCAGGACATCGCTCAGCACCACGCCGCGCGCCGGCCCCGCACCGCTGTTGCTCAGAACCAGCGTATAGCTCACCACCCCACCCAGCGGCACGAGCGGCTGGCCGCCCGCGTCGAGCGTCTTGAACGCGCTCAAGGCGGCCGCCGGCGTGCGCAGCTCGTGATACCATGCCTGGCGGTTCCAGCCAGCCGTGCCGTCCAGGGTGTAGGTCTCGGCCATCACCTGCCCGTTCACGGCAAAGACGAGCGTCTTGCCCGGCCCGCCGCAGCCGGCTTGCAGGTGCAGCTTGTAGGCGAGTACGCCCGCCACCTGGCTCACCTGGCCCTCGCCGCATACGACACCGTCGATGGAGACAGTGACCAGATCACCGGCCGCAGGCGAGAAGCCAGCCGTGGGGGTGATCAGCCCATACAAGGTGGCCGGCGGCTGGCCGGGCTGCTCCGCCAGCACGCGCGCCGCAGAACGGCCCTCGCCTTCCACCGTCACACCCAGGTAGGGCGTGACGGCCGCCGTGGCGTACAGCCAATAGCTGCGCCCAAATTCGAGCGCCGCCAGGTCGTTCACCAGCCCGGCCAAGTCGGGGTGCTCGCGCCCCACCGCCTCGTCGTGCAGCCGCCAGAGGGCGGCGAGCGTGTCGTAGTGATAGACCGCGCTATAGGCGCCCTCGATCGAAGCCAGGGCGCTGGCCACTTCCCGCGCTCCGGGCAGGGGATAGCCGAACTGGTTCCAGCCGGCCTGCAAGGGTGGCATGTCGACGGTGGACAGCAAGGCATACACCCCCTGTCCGTTGGCGGCGTTGTCCGGCATGGTGGCCGTGGCGCGATTCATGCTTGTGTCCAAGTTGGTCGGCAGGCGCTGCCAATCGGCGCCGCCGTCCGGCAGGTGGTACACATGCAGGGTGTGCTCGTAGCCGGCCGGCGCCTCGCGCTGCAGATAGTCGAAGGTGATCGTGCGCGAAAAGACCTGGCCGGACACGAAGCGATAGCCCTGCCCGACCAGCGTCAGCCATGCCGGCAGGTCAGGCAAGCTGCCCAGTGCCTGCAGCGAGACGGTGCCCGTGTCGGCAAAGATGTCCTGGGTGTTAAAGATCGTCACCTGCCCGTCGCCCGAGGCGGCCGGCGCGCCCAGTTGGCGCTTGTTGGCTCCCCAGGCGCGCGTGTTGCCGCCATACCCCCCACGCATGTTTGGCCCCCACGGCGGGCTGAGGAAAAACTGGCTGAGCGCCTCCCGCACCGGCCCCGCACCAGGCACCCAGGCCCGCACCCAGCCCTCAAAGGCCGGCTCGTCCAGCGTGACAAGCTGCGTAAAGACCGCCGACTGGGTCGGGCTGAGCGGGTACATCGGCGCGGCGGGCGCGGTGACAGCCGTGGCCGTCGGCGCCCCATACGCCGGAAAGACCTGCACCTGTAGGTCAGCCGCGCTGACCGCCAATGTGACCGTGACCGCCAGCGTGCGGCTGGTGACTGACTGCACGACAAGCGCCGGCCGCCAGCCCACCACGGGCGACAGCGGCACGCTGCGGCTCTGCGCGCTCAGCGCCTCGACGCAGCCGGCGTAGGCAGTGCCCTCGCCCTGGCCGTACGGCCCCAGCACGCACAGCCGGTCGCCGGCCTCGGCCCCGCGCAGCTTGACCCGGTCGCCGCCCCCCACACTGCTACCCAGGTGTACCAGACTGTCGTCGGCAATGGCCGGCGTGCCGCCCGTCTTGAACAGGTACGCTTGCGCGTCCCGCACGGCCAGCAAATCACCACTGGCCGCGCTGCGCAGGTCGAAAAAGTTGGGCAGCAGCGTGTTCGCCTCCCCCTCGACAGGCGCCGCCACAAGGCGCGTGACGTCCAGCGGCAGCTCGCCAGGCCCGGCGTTGGCCAGCGTCGGCGTGACCAGCGCCGGGTAAAAGCGCCGCAGTGTGTCCCAATCCGCTCGCCCCGTGGTGTGCTCCGCCATGGTCTTGAGACACTCGGGATCTTGCTCCCAAGGCGGGCGGGGCAGGAACTCGCTGTAGGCCTCGTCGTAGGTGCTGGTCATAAAGCTGCCCTTGCAGTCCGTGTCGATCGGGCCGCCGTCCGGCCCAAGGCCGATATAGTTGTCGGGCAGGTAGAACAGGTAGTGCGACAGCTCGTGGGCCAGCGCCCGGGACCAATCCTGGCTCAACTCGGCCAGGCTCTGCCCGAAGGGATCCCAGTTAGGCCCCATGCGGATCTGCCCAGGCCCGTAGGCGTTGGGGATAGCCCTCCCGTCGCGATAGACGTCGTCGGTCAGCGAGTCTGCCACACCCCCCATCGAGGCGCGCGGGCGAATCCCGTTCTGGGCGTACACCACGATATCGGAGCTGAGCCAGCCCGCCTTGGCCTGGTGCAGGCGCACCTCGCCCAGGGCCGCCTGCCCGTCGCTGACGTCGTACAGCACGGCCGAGGCTTGCCCCAAGGCGTCTTCCAAATCGGCCAGGAAGCTGCCGTCGTTGCGGGCATCCCACTCCAGCGACACGTCCAGGTTGAACAGCAGCAGCGGGTTGGCCAGCGAGATAGCCAGTGTTTGTATGCCAGGCTGCCGGATCACGTAGCTGTCCAGCCCAGTTGAGCTCGGCGCGGCGCTGGTATGGTACAGCGTGTAGGTGCCGGTGGCAGAGACCGGCGCCAGCGCGACCAGTTGGTCGCCGGTGTAAAGCTGGGCGCGGCCCTGCAGGTAGCCGTGGGCATCGGTGCGGTAGGCTTGCCCAGCGTTGTTGGCGATATGAGAAGCCGCGCCAGGTTGGCCGGCCGGCAGGCGGTAGACGAGCGCGTCTTGAACCGGCAGCCTGCCCCCTTCGCGGAAGACCTGCACCTGGCTGCCGCGCACGCGGAAGGGAAAAGTCGTGGCGGCGGCATACGGCCACTGGTAAGGGCCGGGGACGCCGTGGGTGTAACGATAGGTGCCCGTCACTGGGCTAGGCACTGGCCCCGGATATGCCTCAATGCGAAAGACGACGTTGTCGCTCTGGCCGAAAAAGCCCGAGGCGGCCGTGTCCCAGGTAAAGACGTGGGTGTTGGTCAGGGAAAAGGCCGCCTGGAACGCTGCCCCGGCCAATGCGCCGGGCGCGGCTGGGCTGCCCGAAGGGGACGTCCATTGAATTACAGGCAGCTCAGGCTGCCGGCTCGCCTGGCGAAGCACGACTGGCAGAGCGGGCGCGATCAAAACATCGTCCACGTACCAACCCTCGGCACCGTAACTCTCGTCCGTGCCCAGTCGAAAGCGAATCCGGATGTCGCTGCCGCTGTAAGCGCCCAGCTCGACGACGGTCTCGACATAGCCGCCGCTGTCGCCCGTGAAGGCCAAACGCCCGCCGAGAGGATTGCCGTAACTGCTCGGAAGCTGATCCACGTAGCCGTTTTGAAGCATAGCAAGTCCCAGGTCAGTCCAGGCGCCTCCGTCGGCCGAGATCTCGATCACTCCCCCGTCGTAACCTTCTTCGGTGTTGTAAGCGTGCCAGACGTGCAGACGGGCCGGGCCGTCCAGGTGGACCGGTGTGCGCATGACCAGGCGTTGCTCGCTGAGCTCGTCCAGGTTCTGGGCAAACCAGGCCCACGCGCCGCCGTGAGGATTGGAATCGTCGAGCGCCCAGGTCGAGTTTGTGCCGCCCGTGTTCCACTTGCCCGCCCCACTTTCCATATCGTCGTAGAACAAAGCCGGGATCACGTCGATGGTCACCGTCACGACGTTCGAGCCAAGCACTCCGTCGCTGGCGTGATAGGTGAAGCTGTCCGTGCCGCTGTAGCTGAGCGTGGGCGTGTAGACCAAGTCCCCAGCCTGGCCGAGCGTAAGCGTCCCGTGGGCCGGTGGGTTGTCCAGAACGGCCGTGAGAGCCTGGTTGTCGGGATCGGCGTCGTTGGCCAGCACGCCATCGACCGCTGTCACGGCCAGCGGGAGGTTCACGACGGCCTGGTAAGCATCCGCGACAGCCACAGGGGCGTCGTCGTCGACGGGTGTGACGGTGATCGTCACCACCGCCGGCGCATCAGCTACGCCGTTGTGGGCCAGGTAGACAAAGCTGTCGTCGCCATAAAAGTTGGGCGCGGGCGTGTACACAAATGAGCCGCTGAGCGCCAGCGACAACGCGCCGTGCTGGGGCGGCGTGTCCGGGTAGGCTTTCAGCGGCGGCAGGTAACCATAGGGATCGCTGTCATTGGCCAACACGCCAGGCGCCGGCACGCTCAAGAGCGTGTCCTCGCTCGTCGTATAGGCATCGTCCCGAAGAAAAGGCCCGACGAGCAAGGGTAGACTGGCCAGGTTAGTGGTGACGGTGCCCGTGGGGGCCACGGCCGGGTACCAACGCCCGCCGCCGTCCGGCGAGTAATAGGCGCGAATATACCCGACTGGAGCGCTTTCAGGCTGGAACAAGCGATAAGGGATGGGAATCAACCCGCTCAGAATCTCGGGCGCGCTTTGGCCGGGCGCGTCCGCCGTGAGCGTGGGGCGCGTCACAGCCACCAGGGGCGGGTTGGTGAGCAGCCGGGGGGAGCGCCTGGAACGGTTCAAATAGACCGCGCTCGAGTAGAACGCCGCCTCGGCCGCGGCGCCATCGAGCAAATCGTCGTTTGCCCGCAGCAGTATAGGCGGTTCTTCGCTGTTATCTTCGTTGCCGGCGATGATATCGAGCAGCCCATCGCCATCCATGTCCCCCACGGCCACCACGTGGGTAAAGTCTGTGCCGGTGCCAAAGCCGCGGGCGGGCGCCAGCCGGCCAAACTCCGCATGCCCATCGTTCAAATAAACCACGTTTGGCCCGCCGCCCCACCACACCGAGCTGTTGCCGGTGACAATGTCCAGGTCGCCGTCGCCGTCCATATCGCCCACCGCCAGGCTGCTCGTGCTGTCCGTGCCGGTTCCAAAGCGACGGGCCAGGCTGGCAGGAAAGCTGCCCCCCCCGGCGTTAGGGTAAAGCATGTTGGGGCCGCCAAAATTGCCCGCCAGGATGTCCAGGTCGCCATCGCCATCCATGTCCCCCAACGCTACAGCCAATGTCGCGTCCGTGCCAGTGCCAAAGGTGCGGCTGATGGGGAAATGAGCGCTGCCGTCGTTCAAATAGATCACGTTCTGCTCGTCCTCGTTGCCGGCGACCAGATCCAGGTCACCATCGCCATCCAGGTCACCCACCGCCAGGCTGCCTGTGCTGCCCTCCTCGCTGCCAAAGGTGTGGCTGATGGGGAAATGACCACCACCGTCGTTGAAATAGAGCGCGTTTTGTCCCCAAAAGTAGCCGGCGGCCAGGTCCAGGTCGCCGTCGCCGTCCAGGTCGCCCACCGCCAGGCAGTGAGCGGGCAGTCCGAAGGTGCGGCTGATGGGGAAATGAGCGCTGCCGTCGTTAAAAACAAGCACATTGGCCGTGTCCTGGTATGCGACAATCACATCGAGGTCCATGTCGCCGTCCATATCCCCCACCGCCAACGCATCGGGATCGCCGCCCCGCGCGCCAAAGAGGCGGCCGGAAAAGCTGCCCAGCCCGTCGTTCAGGTACACGGCCGTATTGTCCTCGTCAAAATTGGCTTCGTACATACCGCCTGCGACGATGTCCAGGTCACCGTCGCCGTCCATGTCTCCCACAGCAAGACTGGTGGCCTGCCTGCTAAAGGCGCTGGCAAGCGATAAGGCGCCGCCGCCGCTGTTTAGATAAATCACGTTTTGTTCGTTGCGGTTGAACGTCACCAGGTCGAGATCGCCGTCGGCATCCATGTCCCCGGTGGCCAGGCCAGAGCTCTGGTCAGTGCCCGAGCCAAACGTGAGCGTGGAGGAAAAACAAGCGCTACCATCGTTCAGGTAAATCTTGTTGGGGTTCTCCATGTTGCCGGCAGCAACATCGAGGTCACCGTCGCCGTCGACATCCGCCAACGTGACGTCTAGCGTGAGATCCCGATTGGGCTCGACTGTGTGCGTAATGCCAAATGAAGCGGCCCCGTCATTCATATAGGCCACAATGGACCGCATGTAATCGCCAAGCACCACGTCCAGGTCGCCGTCGCCGTCCAGGTCCCCCAGGGCCAGGCTGGCATCGACGATATCATCGCCAAAGAGGCTGCGATCCTGGAAAAAAGCGTTGCCGTCGTTCAAATAAATCTGGCCTGGCTCGCCAGCGGCGACCAGGATCAGGTCCAGGTCGCCGTCGCCATCCAGGTCGCCCAAGACGATGTCCGTGACATAACTGCTTATGCCGGTGTCGATAACCTGGGACCTGGAAAACGCTTCCCCGTCGTTCGAATGGATCTCGACCTGCTCGGTGCCGGCGACAAGGTCCAGGTCGCCATCGCCGTCCAGGTCGCCCAAGGCCAGGGTGAACGCATCGCTGCTAATGGCGCGCGTGATGGGAAAGGTGCCGCTGCCATCGTTCACGTAAATCAAGGGATCGCCAAAGCTGGATGTGACCATATCGAGGTCGCCGTCGCCGTCCATATCGCCCACGGCAACGTCACTGAAGCGGCTAGGATCAAGACCAAAGGGGCTGCGGCTGCTCATGCTGCCGTCGCCGTCGTTCAAATAGACCCAGCTTTGATGGTAGTCGTCGGTGGTCACGACGTCGAGGTCGCCGTCGCCATCCATGTCGCCGACCGCCATCAATCCATCGTCGTCGCCCGTGCCGAAAAAGAGCATCTCGTCAAAGGTGGGCGGGGCAGCGTGGGCGGGCGCCGCCAGGACGAGCAGCAGCAGTGCTCCGCAGGCCAGGCCAAAAAGCCACTTGATGGCGTTGATCAATGTTCGTGTTTGCATGTCATTTCTCCTATGGTTTCAATCCGTTAGCACAAAGCGCGCCGCGACCCATCCGCTTCTTCCCAGCGCATCTCGGATCTCGACCCATTCGACACCGTCGAGCGTCTCGCGCCGGTAGAGAAGCTGAACCAGCGCTCCTTCGGGCAGGACCGTCACCACCTGACCGCCAGGCGCATCGCGCATAAAGACGCCTGCCCCACCCGTACGGGCGATCGCGGCCGCCACCGGCGTCGGGGTGAACGTCGACGTGGGGGTAGCCGAGGGCGTTGGGGTGGAGGTCGAGCTGGGCGTAGCCGTGGCGCTCGGGCTGGGCGTGGCGCTAGCCGTTGGCGTGGCGGTAGCGCTTGGCGTGGGCGTGTGAGTTGGCATGGCGCTGGGGCCATGTGTGGGCGTGGGCGTGTGAGTCGGCGTAGGCGTATGGGTGGGCGGGACGAGCGGGTCGAGCTGCGTCGCCGGGACCACGACCAGCACCAAGGCCACGGGCCGCTCGAGCTGCACGGCGATCGCCTTTTGCAGCGCGACGGTCTCTTCGTACGACACGCTGTGCCGGGACTGGAGCGTGACTTGCAGTCTGAGCACGTCTTGCGCCAGCGGGTCCATGTCGATCTCGACCACTTCGGCTTGGCCGAGCCGGGCGACCTGAGCCGTCACGGCGGCGCGCACGTCTTGCTCGAAGCGGAGCTGCCTGACCAGGCGAAACGTCAACACGCCCAAGGCAGCCGCGACGATCACCAATGACGCTATGGCGGCTAGCACGCCCCGCCGCAGAATGGCGATGCGCTCCGCTTCGGGCGCCGGGCGGAAGCCAAACAGCAAAAAGACCGCCGAGCTGGCCGCGCCGATGGCAGTCAGGTTGGTCAGGAACAGCAGCAGCGCGCCGCCGGCGATGGCCATGTTGAGCCTGGACAAGCCGATGCCGACCGTCGTCAAGGGCGGCACCAGGGCCACGGCAATCGCCACGCCAGGCAGCGAGGCCGACACGTCTTCGCGGCACAGCGCATAAGCGCCGGCCGCGCCGGAAACGAGCGCCACACCCAGATCGAGCAGCGTCGGGCGGGTGCGGCCCAGGATCTCGGCCGTCGGCGCCGGATCGAGGGCCAGCCAGCCAGCCACAATGCCAACGCCAATAGCCAGCAGCATGCCGCGCAGGGTGGCGCTGGCGGCCACTTTCAGCAGCCGCATATCACCCATCACCACGCCCATCCCCAGTCCGACGATCGCCGCCATCAGGGGCGCCACGAGCATGGCGCCGATGATGACGGCCGGGCTGTTCAGCAACAGGCCCAAGGCGGCAATCCCGGCCGCCAGGCCGATCATCACGAAATAGTCAGCGTCCGGCCGCGCGGCGCGGCGGATGGTTTTGTAGACCTCGACCCGCTGGTCGAAGCTCAGACGTGGCAGCAGGGCCGAGACGCGATCGAGCGTGCGCCGCAGCCAGCCGATCACCGGCCCGACACGCCGCTTGACAATGATCACGGGCGCCTGGCAAGCTGTCGCTACGCGTTCGGGGATATCTCCAAACAACACGCGATCGATCACGCCCTCGCGCGAAGCGCCCATCATCACCAAGTCGTGCTCGGCGGCGGCCTGCAAGATGCCATCTGTGGGGCTGGGCGCGCCGATGACGCTCAGCTCCAGGCGCGGATGTTCGGCGTATTTACCGGCCGCCTCGCGCAGCATTTGTTCGGCCGCCGTGTGCCAGACTTGGGTGGTGTATTCGGTGACCGTCAGAGCAGTGACCTGGCCATCCCATTGCTCGGCCAACTGCAAGGCGTATCTCAAGGCGCCGATGGCGTTGGGGCCGCCGGCCAGCGGCACCAGGATGCGGCGCGGTGTGCTGATGGCGCCGGCGCGCCGCACCAACACACTACAGGGCGGATTCGCCAGCAAGGGGTCGAGCGTCCGGCCCAGCAGCCGGTCGCGCGTGCGCGGCTTGGGCCGCCAGCCCATGACGATGACATTCGCCTGGATCTCGCGCGCGGCCGCAAAGATGCCCGACACGGCGTCTCGCTCGACGCAGGTCATGGTATGCACCGGCACGCCTGCCCCGGCCACAATTTGCCTGGCACGCTCAAGCGCTGGCCACGACTTGTCGGCAAGTGCCGGCCGAGACTCGGCTTCGACATGCAGGACTACGACCTCGCCATCGTTAGCAGCCGCCAACGCCGCCGCCAAGGGCGCGAGCTGCTCGGCGCGTTCCAGCTTGGCCACCGGCAGCAGCACGCGCCAGTCGCGCACGAGACTCCCCTCCAACTGAGTGTTGGGCACGCACGGCGCGCTGCCGCGATGCGTCGCGTGGGAGATCCACTCGTCTAATTTTGCTCTAAACCCTTTTGCCTGCACCGAGCACCTCGATCCAGCCAGCTCGCTCGCGGCTTGACTTCTACAAATCGCGGGCAGCGCTACACATCCGCCGCACCATCTCACGCGCCTCACCTTCAGCTACGTACACCAGTACGTCGCCAGCTTGGAGGGCCGTATCGCCATGTGGGAACAGCACCTGCCGCCCGCGCCGCAGCGTGGCGATGATGCACTCGCGCGGCCAGGCGATCTCGCTCATGCGCTTGCCAATGCAAGGCGCGCCGGCTTCAACGGTCGCCTCTTCCACGCTCAGGCTGTCCGCTTCCGCGACGCGCGCGCCCAATTGCACCTGCTGGACCCGATGCCGCCTGGCGGCTCGTTGAGCCAGGGCGGCATCGTAAGCGCGCACGATGTCACTGCGCCGCACCACGCCCAACAGATGGCGCGGGTCATCGTTCGCCACCACCGGCAGGCGCGATAGATCGCGGGGCGCCATGCACCGCAGCGCCGTGCCTAAGGTATCATCGGGAAAAACGGTGATGACCTTGCGCGTGGCGACGTCGCGCACGGCCAGGTTTTCGATTGGACCATGTTCGCCACTGACAGCACGGCGATAGTCTTCGACAGATACCATGCCAAACAAGCTGCCATCGTCATCCAACACGGCAAAACCGTGCCGCCCAGTCTGCAAGAAATGGTCGGCCAGGCGCGCCACCGGGAAATCGGTCGAGAGCGTCAGCGTGTCGTGCAACATGACATCGCCCACCCTCACGGATTCCATCACGTCTATATCGCGTCCCCGCTCCAAGCGAATGCCCTTGCGCGCCAGTCCCAGCGTATAGACCGAATCGCGCTGCAGGCGCTGCGAGACGATCTGGCTGATCACCACGGCGAACATCAACGGCAAGATGATGCGATAATCGCGCGTCATCTCAAACAACAGGAGGATAGCCGTGAGCGGCGCGTGCACCGCGCCGGCCAACACCGCTGCCATGCCGACCATGGCAAAGGCTGGGGGAGCGATGCTGAGCGCCGGGAAGAGCCGCGCGCACACCTGCCCATAAGCGCCGCCCAAGGTGGCGCCCAGAAAGAGCGACGGCGCGAACACACCGCCCACAAAGCCGCCGCCGATGCTGACGGAGGTCAGGACCAACTTGGCGGCCAACAAGGCCATCAAGAGCAAAACGGGCCAAGTCGCGCCGTCGAGGATGCTTTCAATCGTCTCGTAGCCGACGCCAAAAAGCTGCGGCAAGCCCAGCGCCGTCCCAACCAGCCCGACGATCAGCCCGGCCAGGGCCGGCTTGACCCAGCCGGGGGCACGCCAGTTGTGAAAGGCATCGTGCGCCACGTACAACGCCCGGATGTACACGGCCGCCACGGGGCCGGCCAGCAAGCCCAGGCCAAGATACAACGGCAACTCCCAGGCCGAGTTGAAGGCATAGGCCGGAACAGTAAAGGCTGGGTACTCGCCCGACACGGCCTGGGTGAACACGGATGAAATCACCGCCGCCAGCACCACGATGCCCAACGCGCTGCCACTTAGTTCACCCAGGATAATCTCCAGCGCAAAAAAGACGGCGGCAATCGGCGCGTTGAATGCGGCCGCAATGCCGCCCGCCGCGCCAGCCGCCACCAGTATCCGCACGCGTTCATCTGAAAGATTGAGCCACTGGCCAAACAGCGAGCCGAGATTGGCGCCGATTTGCACCGAGGGGTCTTCCGGCCCGACCGACGCGCCTGAGCCGATGGACAGGGCCGCCGCCACCGCCTTGGCCGGCACACGCCGGTAGCGCAATCGCCCACCGGCCAGGGCGACGACTTCCATGATGCCGGCCACGCCGTGATGCCGTTCTTCGCCGATGAAGCAGTGCTTGATCAACCCTACCAACACACCGCCTCCAAGCGGCACCAAGACGAGCGTCCAGCCACCCAGGGGCGACAACTTGGCCCCCACTCCCTCAAAGGCCAGCCAGTGCGCCAGATCGATCAGCCGCTTGAACAGCCAAATACCCATGCCGCTGCTAAGGCCGACGAGCAACGCGGCCCCACCCATCACGTAGGATTCAGAGGGCTGGAGGCGATACAGCCAACGGTAAAGAGCCGTCATCCAGGTTTTTATACCGAGCCTCCTTTTGAAGCAGGTATCACCAACACCTTATCGATACGGTTGCCATCCATATCGATCACCTCGAAACGCATCCCGCCATATTCGAAATGATCCGCGGCGGCTGGGATGCGCCCCAGGTAGGCCATGATAAAACCGCCCAGCGTCTGGTAGTTCGCCTCCTCTTCCCCAGGCAATGCCTCCAGGTCCAAGAGTTCCTTCAGCTCCTGGATAGACAGCAATCCATCCAGAAGCCACGAGCCGTCTTCACGTTGAACCGCCTCTGGCTCAGGCCGGCCATCCTCCAGCGCTATATCGCCGACGATCGCTTCGAGAATGTCGCCGATGGTGACCATTCCTTCTACCCCACCGTACTCATCCACGACCAATGCAATGTGGGAACGATGCGTTTTGAATGACTCCAACGCGCGCAACGCCGACATGCTTTCAGGGATGAACAGTGGCGGCTGCGCCGCGTCTTGGGGATTCGCCGGCTGCCCCGCCAGGCAATTAGACATAAAATCCCTGGCCCGCACCATGCCCACCACGTTGTCAATAATACCCAGGGCAAGCGGGAAATAGGCATGGGGATTGGCCATAATCTGGCGTTCGAGTTCTTCGGGCGAGTTTTGCACGTCAAGCCACTCGATCTCGGTGCGCGGCGTCATCAGCGAGCTGATGCGGCGATCCCCCAGGCGCAGCAGGCGCTGCACCATATCTTCTTCGACCGTCTCGATCACCCCGCTCTGGGCAGCTTGCCGGATCACGAGCCTGATCTCGTCCTCAGTCATGGACGGCTCCGTCGAAGCTCGCACTCCCAATAGCCTCAACCCCATCTGCGTCGAAGCGCCCAACACAGACACCAGCGGGAAAACCAGCGCAGATAGGCGGCGCATGGGGGCAGCGACAATCGAAGCGATTCGCTCGGCATTGCTCAAGGCCAACTGCTTGGGCACCAATTCGCCTATAACGAGCGACAGATAGCTAATGGCGACGACCACCACACTTACACCAATGGCCTCGCTGTAAGCCGCCAGTTGAGGGACCTGGCTTATACTCGCCGCCAGCGTTTCCGCGATCGTCGCCCCGCCAAACGCGCCAGCCAGCACGCCAACGAGCGTGATGCCAATCTGAACAGTCGAAAGAAAGTGACCCGGCGCAAGCGCTAATTCGAGCGCCGTGCGCGCGCCCAAGTCGCCATCCTCAGCGTGCCGCTGAAGTCGCGTCTTGTTAGCCGAGATGACAGCGATTTCGGACATGGCAAACACGCCGTTGAGGACGATCAACAAAAAGATGACAAGAATCTCACCAGCAATCGTAACCATCTATTTATCCTGTTCCGAAAATAACCGCCAAGACGCATCCAATCCCCTGCAGGGATTGGCGAGCGCAAAGAAGAAATCAAAAGGGTGTGACCAAAATCAGTTGACTGCTTTGTAAACGTCCATCAACCACCGCCGTGCAGTCCAATCCCCCTCCCCTTTGTGGGAGGGGTTAGGGGAGGGGAAAGCTATCGCGGCTGACCGTTCCCCCCCCTC
>JAFGFO010000145.1 GCA_016931085.1 Thermoflexales bacterium | reverse complement strand
GGCGGCAGCCGTCAAGTGGTCCAAGGTGTCTGCCCCGCCGCCGCGCGAGGGCAAGTGCGAGATGGTCACCGGCGACAGCCCGGAGCAAATCGCGGCCGCGCTGGTCGACAAGATCCTGGCGGCTAAGATTCTGTAGTCGATTTTAGCCACGAATTTCACGAATTTTCACGAATACAACATAGGATTTTGTGATTCAATGTACAGACTTGCGAAGATTCGCGTTATTCGCGGATAAATCAAGGAGAATGCCATGAGCAACGATATTTTTGTCTGGGTCGAACAGTTCAAAGGCCAGGCAGCGCCGGTGGCCTGGGAAGCGATGGGGCTGGCTCGCGTGCTTGCCGGCGGCCTGGGCGGCCAGGTGGTGGCCTGCGTATTGGGCCAGGGGGTCGAGGCACTGGCCAAGGAAGCTGTCAGCTACGGCGCTGACAAGGTCTTCACCTGCGACGACGCCACGCTGGCCGATTATCGCCTCGAGCCGTATGCGGCGGTGTTGGCCAAGCTGGTCGGCGAGAATCAACCGGCGGCTGTCCTGATGGGCGCCACCTCGCGCGGGCGCGAGATGAGCGGGGCGCTGTCGGCCGATGCAGGGATAGGCGCGATTGCCGACTGCACGGCGGTTGAGCTGCAAAATGGGCAGTTGGTCGCCACCCGCCCGATTTACGCCGGCAAGCTGAGCTCGACCGTCGAGCCGCTGCGTACCCCCGTCATCATCAGCCTGCGCAGCCGGGCCTTCCCCAAGCCAGAGACGGACGCGGGCCGCTCCGGCGAGATCGTGAGCGTGCCGCCCGTGATGGCCGAGGGCGATATCGCAAGCACGGTGGGCGAGTGGATCGTGGAAGAGGGACAGGTCAACCTGGCCGACGCCCGCATCATCGTTTCCGGCGGGCGCGGCGTGGGCGGGGAGGCCGGTTTTGGGCCGGTGCGCGAGCTGGCGGCCGCGTTGGGCGCGGCCACGGGCGCCAGCCGCGCGGCGGTGGACGCTGGCTGGATTCCCTACGCCCACCAGGTGGGCCAGACCGGCAAGACGGTCAGCCCCGACATGTACATCGCCTGCGGCATCAGCGGCGCCATCCAGCACCAGGCCGGCATGCGCACGGCCAAGCTCATCGTGGCCATCAACAAGGATCCCGAAGCGCCGATCTTTGGGCTGGCGCGCTACGGCGTGGTGGGCGACCTGTTCAAGATCGTCCCGGCTCTGGCGGCCGAGCTCAAGAAGCGACTGGCGCGCTAAGAGCCTGTCTGAAAAGTAGGGCGGCCTCCCTAGGCCGCCCTGCTCCTATGTTGTGGCGTGTGGCGCGACAAAAGCCGCGATGACGATAAAGTGGCACGCGCAGCCCAGGATCACAAAGATGTGCCATACTTCGTGAAAGCCGAACACCTTGGGGAAAAAATCCGGCTTCTTGATGATATAGATCACCGCTCCTACCGTAAAAAAGATGCCGCCCGCCAAGAGCCAGGCCAGGGCAGGCACGGGCATGGCCTTGACAATCTCTGGGATGGCAATCAGCGCTAACCAGCCCATGAGCAGATAAATCCCTGCCGCCAGCCAGCGGGGAGCTTTCATCATAAAGAGCTTGACCGTAATGCCGGCAGCCGCCAGGCTCCAGATGATCCCTACAAACCCCCATTGCCAAAAGCCCTGGAAAAAGTGGAGGCAAATGGGCGTGTAGGTGCCGGCAATCAAGCAATAGATGGCCGAATGGTCGAGCTTGCGCAGGGCACCGACCACCTGGGGTGTGGCGTCGACCAGGTGATAGGCCGTGCTCGCCGCGAACATCAAAATCAAGCTCAGGCCATAGACCGCTAGAGAAATCAGCTTGGTGGCGCTGTCGCGCCCCAGGAACAACAAGATCGCCACGGCGACGATGGCGACAACGGTCGCGCCGAGATGCGTCAGGCCACTGACTGGATCGCGCAATTTGTTGAGCATTGTCTTACTCGCTTCCCACAGGTCAAGGTGTTGCCTTGAAACCTGGAACCTGAGACCTGAAACCATCTTTGGGGTAGTATAGCGTAAAGCCAGGCGCACGTCAAGCGAATCGCGTGTTTGGCCGGATGGCTAAGGATGGTAAAGCGTGGTAAAATGGAAACACCGTGCACGATCTGGCAGCTTGAGGAATGTCGTACGATGTCAAGGTGAGGCTGTTAGCTAAGGAGGCTATCATGAAACCCTGCTCTGTTTTCCATGCGTTTGCCCATGTCTTCGTGGCTTGTCGCTCGATCCCACGCCGGCTGGTCCTGGCGCTCTTGCCTGGCCTGCTGGCCGTGGCCGGCCTGGCGCTGCTTTGGCTGCCCGTCCTGCCGGCGGCGGCACCGGCGCCCACGGCCGCCAGCGACCTCTTGCCCCTGGCCTGGTCGTCGTTCGAGATCGACGACACGAACAGCATCGCCTGGGGCGACCTGGACGGCGACGGCGATCTCGACCTGGCGGTGGGAAACTTCAATGAACCCAACCGTCTTTACCGCAACGACAGCCAGGGGGGAGTGACGACAATGACCCTAGTCTGGTCGTCGGACGAAAAGGACTGTACCAACAGCGTGGCCTGGGGCGACGTGGACAACGACGGCGATCTCGACCTGGCGGTGGGCAACCTGCTCGAGCCCAACCGGCTTTATCGTAATGCCAGCCAGGGGGAGATGATCACGATGACGCTGGCCTGGTCGTCCGCCCACGTGACCCATACCACGAGCGTGGCCTGGGGCGACGTCGACGGCGATGGCTTCCTCGACCTGGCCGTGGGGAACAATTGCAGTGATCCCGGCTGTCATTCGATCCAGTTATACCTGAACGAGGGGGGGACGCTCACCACCAGCGTGGTCTATTCCAACGTCGAAAGCCACCCGAGCTATAGCCTGGCCTGGGGTGACGTCGACAACGACGGCGACCTCGACCTGGCGGCCGGGAATTATCTCGCTCCCGACACGCTGTATCGCAACGATGGGGGGACGCTCACCGCCCAAGCCGTCTATTCCACCACCGAGCAGAATCCCACCTGCAGCATAGCCTGGGGCGACTATGATGACGATGGGTACCTCGACCTGGCAGTGGGGAGCTGCGGCACGGATGAACCCAGCAAGGTGTACCGCAACCTGGGCTGGATGCTGAGCGCCAGCGCGGTCTATTCCACCGCCGACGTCGACGACACCTACAGCGTGGCCTGGGGCGACGTAGACGCTGACGGCGACCTCGACCTGGCCACGGGCAATCGGGGCCAGCCCAACAAGGTGTATTTTAACGAGGGAGGCGTGTTGTCTGCCAGCCCCGCTTACGCCAGCATCGATGCCGACGAGACGGCCAGCCTGGCTTGGGGCGACGTAGACGCTGACGGTGATTTCGACCTGGCTGTTGGGAACGGGGGGGGCAATCGCGTGTACCGGAACGACGGGGGGACGCTCAGCAGCCAGGCAGATTATACCACCACCGAGCTCAACGGAAGCACTCTCGGCGCAGCCTGGGGGGATGTCGACAACGACGGCGACCTCGACCTGGTTATCGGCGGTTACCTGCACTACAACGCCAGCGTGCTGTCTGCCAGCCCCAGCTACTTTTTCGGAGGCGATGGCACCGGAGTGACCTGGGCGGACGTCGACGACAACGCTTATCTCGACCTGTTAGTAGGAAACTGCCTGTATACCAACAGCGCGGGGCTGCTCTCCTTCACACCGGCCTGGATGGCGGTCGAAACAGACACGGTCCGGAGCGCGGATTGGGGCGACGTGGACAACGACGGCGACCTGGACCTGGCGCTGGCCAACAGCCTGGCGTGGCTGCCGGCCGCCACAGGCGGCCACACCTACCTTTACCGCAATGAGGGAGGGGAGTTGAGCGCCAGCCCGGTGTATTCCACCGCTGGCCTGGACGATGCTCACAGCGTGGCCTGGGGAGACGTGGACAACGACGGCGACCTCGACTTGCTCGTCGGCAGCCTTCGCAGTTGGAATGGATCGAGCTACGTTGGCGGCCAAAACAAGCTGTACCGCAACGAGGGGGGAGTGCTCAGCGCCAGCGCGGTCTATTCCACCGCCGAACGGGACGATACCTACAGCGTGGCCTGGGGCGACGTGGACAACGACGGCGACCTGGACCTGGCTGTTGGGAACGGGGGACAGCCCAACCGCCTGTACCGCAACGAGGGGGGCAGCCTGACGCCTCACAGTGTCTGGTCGTCCGTCGAGTCCGATACCACCTACAGCGTGGCCTGGGGTGACGTGGACAACGACGGCGACCTTGACCTGGCCGTTGGGAACATTGCCCAGCCCAACCGCGTGTACCGCAACGACGGAGGCGTGCTCAGCGCCCGGGCGGCCTGGTCAGCCTACCGGCTGCCGAACGAACAGAGTTACAGCGTGGCGTGGGGTGACGTGGACAACGACGGCGACCTGGACCTGGCAGCCGGGAACAAGTATGCCGAGAATGCCAGTCACGTGTACGTGAACCGGCGCGAGGGGCGTTTTAACGCCGGGGCCGTGCCACTCGTCCACGCCGTCCGGCCTGGGCCTAACGCCGGTTTCCACTCGGCCCCCACCATCTGGCCTGGCGCCAGTATCCCTATCTCGTACACACTGTTCAACCCGAGCGGTGAGCGGGTACGCACTGTGCGCGCCTACTATTCTGTGAGCGGCGGCGGGAATTGGCAGCCGGCCGTGGCCGCCAGCGGCACACAGACCACGCACCTGGAGGCCGGCTACCACTACCTGGACAGCCACGAAGCCGGCGGGCCAAGCTATAACTGGATCGACATCCGTACCACGGGGACCACGATCCCGCTGACCGACGACCAGGTGAGCCACGTATACCCGATCGGTTTCCAGTTTCCCTTTTTCAATTATAGCGCCACCTTCTTCCAGGTCAGCTCCAACGGTTGGCTGTCGCTCAGCCCCGCCTCGTCGGCCATTTATAGCAACCTGGCCTTGCCTGACCCATCCGCTCCGGCCAACCTCATCGCGCCTTTCTGGGATGACCTCGATCCGAGCGGCCATGGCGATGTGTACTACCAGACGGTGAACTCGAACACGCTGGTGGTCTCTTACATCGGCGTGCCGCGCTATAACGAAACGCTCAGTTCTCTTACATTCCAGGCCATCCTGCGGCGCGATGGGAGCATCGCCTTTCAATACCGCGCCATGACCGGCACGCTGGACAGCGCAACGGTGGGTTTTCAGAACAGATATCGAAACGTTGGCTTGCAAGTAGCCTACAACGAGCCCTACGTCACGAGCACGCTGGCCGGCCGCAGCACGCTGGGTGTGTCCCACGTCTACACCTGGAACCCCATTGCCAGCGGCATGTTGGGACAGTCGGACGACGTCGTCTTCCGGCTCGAGGCTGTGCCGGCCATCACCCCCACCTGCAATTCCATTCCCGGTCCTTACCTGCACGGCGCGTACGGCTCGCAGACCTATCCCTTCCGCGCGCGCGGGACGCAAATCCGGGTGATGAGTGACACCGTCCCGGCTGCCGGCGCGTTGGTCTACCGCCTGCCCAAGGGAGAAAGAGAGGGGGGCGCGTTGATCGCCGACGACGCCGGCATCCCCTTCCACACCGACGCGCAGGGTTACCTCCAAGGGCGGGGGGAGTTGGCTGTCGGTGACCAGTTGCTCGCGCTGGTGCCCATCACCTGGACCGATACCTACACCTTATACTATACCAGCGGGACGCCGACCGAGCTTGGCATGGACACCCACACTGTGAGCGCTGCTGGCGTACAGACACTGGCCGTCTCGGCCGAGCATCCGCTGTTGGTGTTTGATTTGAGCCTCTCGCTGGAGTGGGATGCCCACAGCGATACATCGTACCTGGAGGAGCTGGCGTACAATCTGCAGCGTGCCTCCGAGCACCTGTACGATTTCACCAACGGCCAGGTGGCGTTGGGGCAGGTGGACGTCTACCAGAACGCCGACGAGTGGGCCTACGGCCACGTTGCGGTGCGCGCCAACAACCGGCTGCGTCCGTTTGCCGCCCAAGGTGGGATCGTCTTGACCGACACGGCTGACCCGCAGCATCCCGACATCGTGTACGCGCCGGGGCAGGTGACGATGGGGGCGATCTGGAACCGCTACGGCAATCCGGGCCAGTCGTTGGGCGAGGATTGGGCCATCATCCTGGCGCACGAGCTGAGCCACTACCTGTTGTATCACGACGACACCTACCTGGGGCTGGACGAGAGTGGCTACCTGAAAGCCGTCACCACGTGCGTGGGCAGCGCCATGGGGGATCTGTACGACAAGCCCAATAACACCGAGTTCATCGCCAAGGAGACGGACTGGCAGGCCCGCTGTGCCGATACCTTGCCTGAAAAGACGCTGGGGCGCAACGAGTGGGAGACGATGGCGTTGTGGTACCCGGCCCTGATCACGACCACGCCCAATACCGGCCCGCGCAGCATGCCGTTCGACTTGACGACGGTGGTGCTGCACGATCCGTACACGCCCACCCAGCCGCTGTTGGATCCGACTTTCTACGTGGAGTACGTGGGTGGGGTGGGGGCGTCGACCGAGGCGCGCGCCTACCTGCTGCGGGGCGAGGGTGCCGAGGAGTACGTCGTCAACCTGGGCAGTCCGTTTGGGGGGCAGAACCGGCTGGTGGCATACGGGGCGCAGCCGGGCGACCGGCTGTGTGTGTTCGACCGGCCGCACGCGCAGTACGGCTGCGAGTGGGTGGCCTTCGGCGACGACCGGCTGGCGCTGGAGAAGGACGACACGTGGGATCCGCTCGTCCTGCTGACGCCGGTCAATTCGACGACGTTGGCCATCAGCGTCACGAATGCGGCTGCCGTCACGTATCCCGTGCTGGCGCGGCTGTACCCCGAGTTTGGCTACGGGGGTGCTCCGGTCACGCTGATGCAGGCGGGTCTCCTCACCTACACGGGTGTATTCACCACGGCCTATCCGGCCATGGTGGGGGATATCCAGGTGTGGGTAGAGGAGACAGGCACCGAGACGAATCCGAGGCGCGAGACGATGGTGGCGTATGGCGTGGGGGGGAATCCAGGTTATGCTCGAGCGGGTGGTGGTTATGCGCGGGCGGGCGGTGGTTACGCGCGGGCGGGCGGTGGTTATGCCCGAGCAGGCGGTGGTTATGCCCGGGCAGGTGGCGCGCCCGTCATGTCGCCCGACGGGCAGATGATCCTGTTCACCGACAACCCGATCAATTTCGTCACCGGCACGCTGTTCGTCGTGCAGGCCATGGCCGGGCTGCCTGATCTGCCGCCTGGCCGCACGGTCATCGGGCAAGGCTACAACCTGGCGGCCACGCCGGGGGCGAGTTTGCCGCTGACGACGTCGGTGTCGATCCAGTATTTGAGCAACGACGTGCAGGTGGCTGGGGCGGACGAGTCGGAGCTGGCGCTGTATCACTGGGACGGGGATGAGTGGGTCGAGCTGGACACAAACCTGGACACCTACTTCAACCTGGTTTCGGCTCCCCTGCCCCAGCCAGGGCCTGGCATCTATGCGCTGATGGCCAGCGTCCGCATCCCGCTCCACGGTCCTGGCTGGAACAACTTTGCCTACCCGCTGTACGCGGCGCAGCCGGTCAGCCAGGCGCTGCTGTCGATCGGCGGCTATTACACCACGGTCTATGGCTACGAAGCAGGAGACGCGCTGGATCATTGGAAAGTATACGACGTCGACGTGCCAGGGCGATTCCAGCAAGCGGTGAACGATCTCGAAGCGCTCGAGTTTGGCAAGGGCTACTGGATCAACGTCTCGCAGGGCATCACGTTGTACCTGGGAAGCAGTGTGAGACAGGCAGCCGTCGTACTCCCGCCTGGCTTGCCGGCCACCTACTATGGCGTAGTGGCGGCTTCAGGTGACTTTACACACACGGCCAACATGACCGTGGTGGCCAAAATCCAGAATGCCTGGTGCGGCTTGGGGAAAACGTCCCTGGCGGGAGAAGAGATTGTCTACGTGGTCGACGTGCTGGCCGATGACCCAGATGCGCCCGGCTGCGGGGCGGCGGGTCGGACGGTCAAGTTCTGGGTAGGGGGGCAGCCTACCCAACCCTCGGTCACCTGGAGCAGCGGCCTGGTCACGCAGCTAGACCTGGGCTACGATCCGACAGCCGTCAGCTTGCGCCACTGGTGGGCGGCTGGCTCAAGTCTGCCGTGGATCGCGGCAGTGCTAGGGATGATCTTGCTTGGCGTTGGCCTGGGCGCGTGGAGGGTGCTGCCGCGCAAAGGCCATTGAGACGGTGATTATTTTGTTAGCACCTTTGCAATCTCGTCCAACGCTTCCAGCAAGGTTATAGCCTTATGTTCCTCGGTACCGAGTGGAGTGTGTCTATGAAAAGGGAATGTGCTCAAATCCTTGTGGTGTGGAGCAGAATCCCAACGCATAATAAGAGTATCGCGTTCGTCCATATAATGCAAGCGGAATTTGCGCCGCGTGATGGGGAGTTGTTCGGAGAACTCGAGCCGCGAGTTGTCGACGAATGTCATGTGCCCTTTGATAAAGCCTATGCCAAGTGCAATGTCGACGTCGCGGTTAATGGACCACGACGTGACAAGCCCTGTCATCTCGTGCAATTTTGCGTCGAGCGTGGCGAGGTATTGGTCTATGTTCATAATTGGATGCTTTTTAAAAGCTCCAGTTGACGGGCTGTCTCTGTGTAGGCATCAAGCGCGAACTCCCACTCGAACCATTCTTCCTCGTCACCCAGTTCGCCTGCACTGAACCTGGCTGCGAACTGCTCAGAAGTCATACGGTGTCGTTTCTCAAGCGCGGCCAGTCGGGCTTGATATTGGCGCAGCTTGAACTCTAACGTATGACGTTTCATATCCAGGCTTGAGCGCACAAGTGGCAGAGCTTCTCGCTGCAGCGTTATGGTTGCTTGCATCTCGCTTTTCTCCCTTTTAGATATACCATCCTTTCTACCATTATACACCAACTCGGCAAGCAGTGACAGCATGCCCAAGGCAAGCGGCATACTGTCACTTGTGACAGGTGAGCATGGCCAGAATCGCTGTCAAAAAGGTGACAAGGTATGTGACATGTACCACTTGACACGAGGGGGGGGGGGGGTGG
>JAFGFO010000144.1 GCA_016931085.1 Thermoflexales bacterium | reverse complement strand
GCTTTATCCGCTAATCTGCGCGAATTTTCACTAATTTTTAGGCACTTTTCAGCCCAAATTGGTGTTGATTAGCGTAAATTCGCGGATAAAAAAGCTTTTTCTAGCTTATGCCTGAGCAGTTACCTGCCGGGTATATTATTGCTCGAATAGAGTGGGCTGGTAGGCGCTTTGACCGCCGGGACGATCTGGCGTATGGTCGGCGCCATTTGAAGCAATCGCCGCCAGGCGAGGGATGGCTTGAATGGCCATCTGGTAAAACTCGGCGTCCAACTCGATGCCGATACTGCGGTAGCCCACAGCACAAGCTGCCGCAATGGTAGATCCGCCGCCCATAAAGGGATCTAGCACAATTCCTTCTCCAAGTGGAAGGGCTGCCCGGACGATTTGCCGCATAAGGGCCTGGGGCTTCAGAGAGGGGTGCGGCGCAATTTCTCGCTCGATGCCTCGCGTTGGGGCGCTTTTGATCACATCGTTGAAAGGCTGCTCGTCAGAGATACGGCGCAGCCCACCTGTTTTCCATTTGCGCAAGTTGTCCTGAACCCGCCCCTCACACGGTTTCCTAAAAAGTCCCCACGGTTCCCAGCTAGACCTGGGCATCACGCTCACATCGGCAAATTCTTCGTGGGCGTTCTTGGGCCGATCACCCCCTCTTAGAGTCTGTACGAGCCGGATGATTTCACCACGCTTTTCAAATCCGGCTTGCTCGAGTGCCAGGTAGACCAGGTGCGAGACGAGGGGATTGGCAGCGATAAACACGTGTCCGCCGGGCACAAGCACCCGGTAGGCCAGGTTGGCCCATTTGGCAATAAAGTCTTGTAGGGCTGCTTTGTCTTGCTCGGTGAGGATCGTGAAACGAGGAACGGGACGGCGGGTGTATCCATCCAGCGTTGGAGGAATGCGCCAAACCCCGCCTTGCCCGCGTCGCAGTTTTGTCTTTTCGACTTGGGTGTATTCCTTGAGCCCATAGGGAGGATCGGTGACGATGGCGTGGATACTATTCGGGGCGCGCTGTTCCAGCCACTCGAAGCAGTCAGCTTGCACGACCTCATAAAGATTGTTCCAGGTGGGCGGGACAGGCGACCAAGGGGGTGTCTCTGTAGGGAGTAGGGCTGGTGTGTTGTTCCTATCGTATGTGCCAAAGGTATCGCGGAGAATGGCCGGAGCCTTTACAGGATATTGATACAAGATTTGCTGGATATCGGTAGGGAGATGGCCGGCCAAGATCGAGAGTGGATCGGGATCGATGCCTATGGCTTCTGCGATGCGTGTGATCATCTGTGCTGAAGGTGTCGCTTTGCCGTGTTCTATGCGTGACAGGTAGCCTTTTGTCACATTCAAGCGGGAAGCGAGTGCGGCCAAAGACAAGCCGGCAATCGCTCGCTCCGCTCGTAGGCGAGGCCCAAACGGTGTTATTCCGGGAGCTTGTGTTGGCTTTTGTTCCCCCATAACGCCATTATATCATGGTTTACCTTTCCAGTCAACCCATCTCTTGTTCTTGCAGTACCCCGGTTTCCTGCCTGCTTTTTTAGTCGCGAACTTCAAAGCAACGAATGACACGAATGGATCAAAAACATTCGTTCATTGGTGCCACGCATTCCGATAGCCTGTGATAAAGAGGACTGTGCGGTCGCGAGCCTATACACACAGTGGGGGACTAAACGCTTACACCGGGCAAGTGCCCCACCTCTACGAAGGCATGAGCCACGGGTTATGGATTAGCTTGGGCGTGAGCGCTCGTTTGGATCGAGCAAGACGATCAGCCCCAACGCCCCCATGTTGCAGAACAGCAGGGGGGCCAGGAATGGCGCGCCGCGAATGAAACGCTCGACGACGATGGCGTTCTGGCCGACCAGGTTGGTCTGGACGTGCAATACAAAGCCCACCAGGCCGACCAGGATCAGGCCCAGCATGGTGGCCACGTACGCGCTCAAGTCGGCCCGGGTCGGTTTTTGGACAAAGCTCACAGCAGCCGTCACCAGCGTGCCAAAGGCCCCCGCCACGGTCGGCGCCCACAGCCATGGGTTCTCGAAGTGGGTGCGGGCGTGATCCAGCACGCTGCTCACGACGGTCGCCAGTATCGCCAGGCTGACCCACATCAGGTAAGCGCGCATCTTGCTGAAGGGCATGGCCCAACGCCGCCCCCCCAGCAGCGCCAGCACACCACTGTCGGGCGGGTCTTCGATCCAGGCCGCGCTGATGCCCAGCACGCCCACCAGGCAAAAGGTCAATGGCGCCAGCATAGGAGGTGCCCACACCAACAAGTCGATGCTCACTTGCTGGCCGGCCGGCGCTGTAGGCAAGATGGCCCGCACCCAATGGAAGTAGGTGCCCAGCAGTCCGACCCCGATGCTGGCGGATAGCGTCAGGGTGGCCAAGACCGCTGCCAGAGGCCGGTTCTTCAAAGCGATCAGCCCGGTCAGCAGCAAAATCCCCCCCGCCACCAGCCCAAAGATGATCGGGATCCATTCGTTGGGCCGGATGGTGCCGCTGATGATGTGAGCGGTATAGGTGTCGATGCCCAAAAAGAGCTCGTTGACGGCCACCATCAACAGCATGACCTGGTCGCGTGACAGGGGGATGCGAAAACGCCTGATGAATGGAAATACGGTCGCCAAGTGATACATACTGTTATTTACCCATCTTTTCGTCTACCATCTCGCGCAGCTCGGTCAGGTCGCTCAGAAGCTCGTAAGCGCCGTGCCACTGAGTATAGTCCGGCCCCTGCATCCACGCCCCAAACTTGGCCGTGCGGCCCCAGTGGTGCCACAGCTCAAAGTAGGTGAAATCGATCGGCTCGTCGAAGGGCTGGGCTGTCAGTTTGCCTTGCTCTTTCAGCGGCGCTACCATGTCATCGCTCTGCTTGACCCAGGCGTTGACGGCTTCGGTGGCCTTGTCCGCCTTGGCGTAAAAAGTCTTGATAAACTCTGCATTGTGACATTCGCGGCAGGTGTTTTGCATGCGCACCAGGTTGTCTTCCCAGCCGGGCCGCCGCTGGCTGATGGGCGCGAACAGGTACCACGTCAGGCGATCGCCCACGTCGTGCGTCGTGGGGCTAGCCCCAAAGCTGCTCATGTGGCAGACGGCGCACGTGGCGGCCGTGAAATCCTTGACCGTCAGCGTGCCGGCGTCGGCGTCCCAGTTCCAATGCTCGCCGCCGGTGGCGTAGGCGATGCCGTGCGGCGATTCCTGGTAGATCTCCCATTGGGGGTGGTCAGGCCCGATGTGGCAGGCGTTGCAGGTCTCTGGCTTGCGGGCCTGTTCCAGGCTGAAAGTGTGCCGCAGGTGGCACTTTTGACACTGGCCCACCGAGCCATCGGGCGCCGGCTTGCCGATGTTGTGACACGGCTCGCAGGCGAAGGCCGTGACATCTGGCCCTTCGAGTGCGTACAAAGCGTGACGTGCCTGGCTGGGGGAAAAGCTGCCCTCGGGAATGGATTCGTACATGGCAAGCTGGCCGGGCGTCAGGCCCTGTGCCCCGGCTATGGCCACGTAAGCCGGGATGCCGTGGCGGCTCTGGGTGTATTGGGCCACTTCGGTCTCGTGGCAGCGCTGGCACATGGTCGTGGTCGGGCTTCTGAGCACGTGAGTGCCTTCGTGCGCCACCGCGCCGGCATAGTCCGGCCTGACCTCGTGGCAGTCCTGGCAGGCGACCTCGGCGGCCGCCATGGTGCTGTAGCCATATTGCAAGACGATCCCCGGCGTGGTGCTCCGGTGACACGTCACACAGTCATCGAGGCTGCCGGCCAGCGCGTCTACCTTGTGGGCTTCGGTGGCTGGCGCCGGCCGGCCGATGACGGCTGCCATCCCGGCCAGGCCGAGCGCCACGATGATGCCCACCAGCCCCAGGATGGGAACGCGCAGCGCGCGCGCCCAGGCGAATGATTGATCGGAGTGATCCGGTTCAGCCATAATTCCCTCCTATGAGGTGTATGTCGTCTAAATAGTATACCTCATTTTCGCTTGTTTACCAAGCGCCTCAAGGAGACCGTTTCGCCCCGGGGACAAGCCGGCGCGCATAATTTGAGCGTGTCCCGTCGATTATATTCACTGGATTTGAGCCTTTAGGCGGTTTCTCCGGCTAAAGC
>JAFGFO010000143.1 GCA_016931085.1 Thermoflexales bacterium | reverse complement strand
GTTTCAATCTCCGGGTCGAGATTCTGTGTCTTTATGCGCCATTAGCGCTCGAAAAAATTCTCCCCACCTGGCCCCATTTTCGGGCCACAGTCAGCCAAATTCCACCACTCTGGGGACAATTTATGGCTCCAAACACACTGCAATGCCCCACTTTATCCCCACTCTGCCAAAACCGCGAGCGGCTCTTCCACCTAGCAACCCCATCAAGACCGTCGGGGCTGACTTGCGCCCATATAAGGGCAATTTGATGATTATTGGCCCTTTCAACAGCTATTATACACCCCATTTCGCGCGAGCGCCAACCAGGATTTTCGCCACCACTACGCCGCTCGCACCCGCCATGCGCTCGCTCAAACGATAAAAACCGTGTCTTCTTTGGGCTTGTCCGACCCGACCGTCTCCACCTTGTCGGCACACGCTTTGCACAGCGGGTAAAAACGCACGCTGTCCTCGTCAGGCTTGAGATGGTGTTCCAGCTTGCCCTGCAAGGCCACCAACTCCTTGTCAGTCAAAAACGCCTCGAACAAGCTGTACTGGGTCCACTGGCCAAAGCCGGTTAGGATTTTATGAATCTTGGTCCGCCGCCGGTCAGACGGGATGTCGTAAGCGATAATATAAAGCGTTGTGTCCATGGATGTATTACTTTCCTATGGTTTATGTTATAATTATGTGCAGGAGTATAATATGAGTATACGAGTAGCCGTATCCAATGATGGAGCCATTTACATACCACCTGCAATACGCGAACGAGCAGGAATCAAGCAAATTGTGCAGGTTATTGAATCGAAGCAGGGCTTGCTCCTTATGCCGATTAGAGAAGAAAGCAGTCTTTCGTGGGAGCAATTTTTTGCCCAAGGCTTGATCATACAGCGACCAGCCCCGCTTGATTTGTCGGAGATGTGCTTTGACGAACTCTGGCTCTGACGTCCCGCTCATCGTGGACAGTAATCTGATCATTTATAGCGTGTTAGACGAGCATCCTGCCGCGCCCGCTTGTCGCGCGTATATTGCCAGGCAAGAAAAAATCACGCTGACATTACTCACGCCGATAGAGTCATACTTTGTGCTAACTCGAATCTATGGCGTCGCCGAGACGCAAGCAGCCAACACTGTCGAACGATTGCTGCGAACGCCGATCGAGCTTGTTCAGGCAAATGAGGCAGATATCGTGGCAGCTTTGCAAATCTGCGCTGCCGAGAATCTCGACATCAACGATGCGCTGCAGCTCCATCTGTGCCAACGCCTGGGTATTGCCCACCTAGCAACCGACGATAAACGCCTGGGAAATTTGAGTCGGGCTGTAGGCTTGACAGTCGACAATCCAATTGACGAAACGCTGCGCCAACGCATGGCTGATTGGGAAAGAATTCACCTCCCCCAGAAGGGTATGCCACGCTTGTTGGGACGTATCTATGATTAGTTGAGCAAGCGTGCCCCATCACTGGCCGACGAGTTTCGCAATAGTACTGCCAACTTGCACCGTATGCCTTGACCTGCTTTACCGCACCACCAGCGGCTTGTACTCCGCCACCTCGCCCATCAATACCTTGCCCAGCAGCCTGGCCTGCAATTCCAGGCAGCGGCGGTAGGTAGCCTTGTAGCCCATGACGGGATGGGTGATCTCGGTGTTGAGCCGTTCCTCGAACTTGACCAAGAAGGTACGCCTGGCGGCGTCCTTGAGCCGCCAGGCACCCATCTCCTCCACAAAATCGTCGATCTGCACTATTCGGTTGTTAACGAGCGTAAGTACAACGCTGTCGACCACGAGCGGTCGAAACTCCTCCATCAAATCCAATGCCAAAGCCGGCTTGCCATACTGCGAGCTGTGCAAAAATCCTACGTAAGGGTCCAGCCCCACCAACTGAGCCGCCGCGCTGCACTGGTGCATCAAAAGCACGTAGCCATATGACAAGATGGCATTGACAGGGTCGCGCGGCGGGCGGCGATTGCGCCCGTCAAAGCCCATCGGCTCGCGCAGCAGGCGGTCGAACACGCCAAAATAGCGCGCGGAGCCGGCGCCCTCCAGCCCGTGCAGCGTACCCCAGGCGGTGCCGGCCTGCGGCTTGCCCGGGTCGGACGGCGGCGCGCCGTCGCTTTCCAAGACCTCGGCCTGGGCGGTCACTCCCTTGAGCGAGGCGGCCGCCTCGGCCAAGGCCGGATCTTCCAGCTTGCGATTGCTGCGCAGCAGTAGCGTGCGGCAATTATGCAGCTTGCCGGCCACAAACTGCCGCGCCAACTGCAGGCTGCGCCGGGCGTCCTCGTGAGCACGGTGCTGCGCCAGGCGCACCAGGCTGTTTTTGGAAAAGGCCGGCGCCAGCCTCCCTCGAAACTGCCCCCACTGCGAGAGGAAGCACACCTCCACCCGCTGCTCCAACAAGGCCGCCAGGGCCGGGCTGGTGACGGTGCTGTCACCACAGATGACGACCTGGTCCACCTTGATCAGCGGCACGCGCACCGAGCGCTTGGGCGTGCCCTTGTCCTTGTCTTCGGGGATCTCGATCAAAAGAGTTTGATCATCCTTTTTTACCAGCGAACGCGGTTCGGTCACATATAACGTTGTCATACGACGCCTCTTAACCTATTCCTTAACTCCTAATCGAGATTCACCTAAGGGTATTTCCATGCCTCACAACTTAACGATTGGACTTTCGCTTTTTGGCCTATTGAAACCGCCGATGGACGCCGATAAACGCAGATTTTGGGCAAAACTCGGGTCATTTCTGGCTCGAATCAGCGTTCATCAGCGTGTATCTGCGGTTGATTCCATGGCTTTTCAAAGAAGGCGAAACTCCAGAACATTAAAAAATCCTTAAGTTGTGAAGGATGGGTATTTCCACAAACAATGTTTCGCCATCCTTTTTGTTTCAACCTCCGTCGAGATTTTTCTGCTATCATACCTCCACATTTGCTCATCTCTGCTTAGGCGTTGCTCTACCTGTCCAAACATCCGTCTCAGAGGGTAGACACACCGGCTGCAAGCTGCAATCGCGGCATTTGGCGCGTTTGTCAATCGGCGATGGCAGGCTGCCGGCCGCGACCAGCTCGAACGCGCGCTGCACGGCTGCCTCTGTGTGCGCGCGCAGCTCTGGCGTAAAGATCACTTCTTCCCGGCGGCGCGAGCCAAAGTAGAACAAGTAGCCCTTGGGGATAGAGTTACAAGTGACAGGTTGCAGGTTGCAGGTTGGAGCCCCCGCGACAGGGGCTTGAGCAAACGATTGGTGGCCGGCGGCCGGCTGGCGGGTGGCCAGTTCTTCCAGGCACAACGCTTGGGCGCACAACTGCACGTGGTCGTTGAGCCACTTGCCCATCTTACCTCGCTTGTACTCTACCGGGCACAACACCACCGCCCCACCCTCGTCGCGCCTCTCCTCGACCACGTCGGCAAAGCCCGAGATTTGGAGGCGATCGCTCCACACGTACACGCGCCGGTGGGTGACGGTCTCGCCCTCGGTCGAAGTGCCCGGCCGGTGCGTCCGCTCGTGCTGAAGCGTGCCGTCGAGCACAGGCGCGTTGATTTCCATCTCGCCCTGCACGTGCATCAGGTAAAAGCGGCGCTCGCAATATTCGAGCTGGTTGAGCATAGACAGCGGCAGGTAGTCAGTCTGTTCCATCGTCGTTGTCCTCAACCGGTGGAGGCGCCCAGCGGTCAAGCCGGCGCACCTGGCCCATGCCTTGGGCCGTCTTGCGCCCCACGCCGGCGTAAAAGGCAAAACTGGCCAGGGTGTCGAGCGTCCGGCGGGTGGGCGCGTCGGCGCTGAATATCTTGAACATGACCTGCCCCACCGAGCCGACTTCCAGGCGGGTGCCATAATGCAGCATGCGCGACTGCACGTGCCATTCGGCAACCAAGACGTTCTCGCGCAGCCAGTCACGCTCCAAGATGGCCGGTAGCGGCAGCCCACACCACTGCTGCCACTTTTTCTGCAGGCCGCCAAAAATCAGTTCCGAGCGTGGCATGATATCTATTCGCTTGTTGCCCAGGCTAAAGCTAAAGGGCGAGGCGAACTCGAGCATCGCCGTGTCTTCGGTGCGCGCCCCGGCCAGCATGGTCTGGGCCGTGGTGTAGCCGGCCCACGGGTGGCTACCGGGGGTAGCCAGCACCTCGGTCACGGCGAATTCGCCCGGGTCAATCCGCAGCGTGGGGCGGACACCGCTTTGCAGAAAGCGCTGGATAAAGGCGGCAAAGATCGGCTGGCCGATGAGGGTAAATCGCAGCCAGCAGTCCTGGCCGCTTGGCACGCGGATTCTGCCATCCACGGCGACGGGCAGGCCGCGCAGTGGCGAGACGGTGAAGGGCTTGCGCGTGCCCAGGTCGTGCAGAGACTGGGCCAGGGCAGGGTCGGTCGCGCCGACGATGCCCAGGAAGGCCGCCTCGGCATAGTCGCCGTGCGTCTTGGGCAGGGCCGCCTCGCGCACGGCGCTCAATTGGACGACGCACGAGTAGAGGCTGACGTCGGCTTGCGTTTCAGGCATGGTAAACCTCTTTGACAGAATGGTGTATAATAGTCATAGGCTGTACTTGATTTTTCAAAAGGTGTGCGATGGCGACTCAAGTTGTTACAAAAGACGAGATTCTCCGTTCACTGAACGATCTGCCGGTCAGTAGCTGGGGCGAGGTGTACCACTTCATCGAGTTTCTGCGTTCCAAGGCCCAGCGTCGCCCCACCGCATCTGCCGAACAGATCCAGGCTGTGTTGATGGAAACGTTTGGCATGTGGGCCGACCGCACTGACATTCCCGCTGACAGCATTGAATACGTGAACCAAATCCGGCGTGGGTATAGGTTGGAAGAATTGGGATTGTTCAATGAAACTGATTGATACTGACATTGCCATTGATCACTTTCACGGTCATCACGCAGCGCTGAATTACTTTGCTCAAAACATGGCCGCCGGTGAAACACTGGCGATCTCGGCCATCACGCTCACTGAACTGACTGGCGGCATGCGTTCTGGCGAAGAAACCCGCACCGAACGCACATTATCCAGGTTTGTCGTGCTGGATGTCAACGAAGCCATTGCCCGGCAAGCTGGCGCGTACCTGCGCCAATATCGCCACAGCCACAAGCTGGAATTGGGCGACGCGCTCATTGCTGCTACTGCCGCTCTTGCCGGGGCGGAACTCGTCACCCGCAACGTCAAGCATTACCCTATGACGGACATTCACGTCGTCGTGCCTTATGAACGAGGGCAGCACTAGGCAGCTTTCACTACCTCCTCACTATTGGGAAAAGTGTACTTCAACTCCACGGGCAAGCGGTACGTTTCACCTTCGCCTTGCCAGGTCCACCATTCCGTGAGCATCAGGGCGTGATCCACCAGGCTCGAGGGTGGCATCGAAATCAGGTCAAAAGCCATCAAGTCACCGCTTGTGTCCAACGGATTCAGTGGCAAAGAAGCGCGCTCTTGCCTGGCATGGTCTTGCTCGGCCTTGGCCTTATTCCACGTCACAGCCGCTTTGCTACGCCACAACCCCAATCGAATCCACCCAGGCAAGGACAGCGTTTCGTGTTCTGATAGCACGGCAAACTCGAACTCGCTGCCAACTGCCAACTCTTTTGCCCGCCCGAACGAAGGCGTGTTACGGCTGCCTTTCTCCATCTCGACATGATAGGCATTGTTGGCATACTTGAACGTGGCAAGCGCATAGCTCACCTTCACACCGCGCGCCGGAGTAACGTATATGCCTCGCTCGTTCAACGGTACCAGTTGTTCGGCATAACGCGGCACCTGCTCGGCATTGAAATAAGGTGCTACGGCTAATCCAAGCGCATACGTCAATGCATAGTTATGCAGATAGCGCCCGGTCTCGTACAGCCGGCCAACCTCGCGGGTTGCAAAGTACAAGCTTTCGTGCAAAACCAGCCTGCCCATGTAAATGATCATCGGCAGTCTCCTTTCATTTTTTGCTGGCCTTGGCCACGTAAGCGTGATAGTACGCCCGGCTGTCGGCGAACGCTGCTTGCAACAAAGCCTTTGCCCCGGCCTCATCGTCAAAGCGCTCGCGCAGCCCGGTCAAGGTCGCTGCCAATTGATCCCCCATTAACAGTTGATCGACTGCCACACCGTCCGCTTTGAGCAAACCAGGGATCAGCCGTCCGGCTTGAGCAAGCGCGAGGGTGATATCGACCGGATCAGGTGGGTTGAGCGAATCTTTGAGCGCATCGTGCAAGGCCTGGGTGAACTTGAGATTGGAAAAGATTTCGCCGTCTGTGAGCGCAATCGCCAGGATGTGATTGCTTAGCGTGCCCGTGCGCGTGGTTTGGGCGCCATAGCGCCGCGTCCGCAAAACATTGCTGAGCACGTACTCGAATAACGCCGTCGTCACATCGCGCACCGTGATTACAGCCGGAAAGATAACCTGCGGGCGAACGTGATCGGCCTCGTTAATGCGGCTGGTCACCTCTCCCTTGCGGCTCATCGTTCCCTCTTCGTAAGGCGCATTGAGCGTAAATGTCTCGTGCGAGCTGTCGTAGGCCGTCAGACTGTAAGCGGTATCTGTGATGACTTTGGACTTTTCCGAGCCGGCGTCGCCGATCGCAAAGCCGTAGGTGATACAATCTGGACACTGCTTGCAAAAGGCCACGTTGTAATCGCAGATCAACCGTCCTTGCGCATCGGCCTCTTTCTTGGCTTTGTCGTCCGGCAATTCGGGGCTGAGAACATCATAGCGCCGCAGCCACTCGCGTCCGGTCAAGCGTTCGGGTGTGGTTTGCTTGCGCTTGAACAACGCCAGCCTGGTCATCAAGGCTTGATCGTCCAGCCCAGCCTGGACACGCGCCGTGTTCAGTTCCCCGTCGGTTTGGAACAGTGCGTAAGAATCCGTCACGCGCAAGGCAATGATGTGGGCGTATCGCCCGGACGGTTTGGCGAGAATAGCTTCTGGAAACCACCTGGTATTAAGAGACATCGTTTTCCTCCTGATAATGATTGTTCGAACTTACATTTGAACGCAGGTTGTGCCGATGAACGCTGGTTATTTTACATCGGCGCGCCTTAGGTCTGCCATCAGATCCGACTCGTCAGTTGAGGCAGAAATTTTAGCTGTCTTCTTCGTCCTCCTCCTTTTTCTCGCGCCACTCCTGGGCTGCAGCATCCCGGTAAATCACTTCGCAGGCATTCTTCAACAGGTTCAATTGCTTGCCGCGCAAGGCCGACTTGTCGCCGCGCAAGATGTCGTGGAATATATCGCCCACAAAATATTCCGCGAATTGGCGCAAGGCCGCCTCCCGGCTTTCCCACGTACTGCCGGCTGGATAGCGACCATCGGCGCGCCCGCTTCCAACGCGAGTTATAAAATCGCCCAACTCCCCACGCACCACCTCGATCAAACCCTCACGATCGAACAAGCGTGGGTCGGCGTCGAGGATTGCCTGCGCGGCGATGCTGATTGGGCGCAGGATGCTGTTGGAATTGCGCCGCTTGGCCCGGTAGAACTGCATATATCGCTCGGTCAACACTTGAGCATAACTCATCGAATCACCTCCTATCAAATCTGTCAAAATTGAAGCGAACTGTACATACAAGCGGGCCTTGTCAAGCGGAATGGCTTCAATGCCATTAGCCCGCTGCCACTTTTTGAGATAGGCAAACGCCCAGATCGGATCAGCGCCCAGGTTGCGCGCCAGGGGTGGGATAGTGTGCCAGCGATAATCATAACCGCCGCGCCCCATGCGCGCATTGGCATCGATGTGGATCAGATACGCTGCCGTGAGCACTTGCAAGCGGGGCAGCAATCCTTCCAAGCTAATACGCTCGCGCCCCACCAAATCAGTCACAAAATCGTGAGGAGCGTCCATGAACACAGTCTCATCCAACTCGTCAGCTTCTAGCAGCAATGGGTTAGCAGATTCAGAGGCTACCACCTTCACATCCAGCGCCAGCGGCAGGATCAGGGCTAAGAAGGCCGGGTTAATCCACGCTTCGGCGTCTTTGGCGTCCCGGCTGGGCGGCGGCACACCTAAAAAGTAAAACGCCACCGGCTGCTGCTGGGGAAAGTGAAATCGAAACATGCGGTCTGTTTCGGGCGCTTCGCCGATCTCTGGTTCCATTAACAAGGGTTCGAGGCGTTGAAAGACCTCAGCATCCAAACGCAGCACCGCCCGCCCATTCTCTTCAACCGACAGAGCTTTGCGTACCGAGGTAAAACTTACTCGCCGCAAGCGCCTGTAGACGAGCGCCAGTTGCGCCAAGGTTTCCGGTGTAAAAAAGTAGGTCGGGTAAAAGTACAAATAACGCACGCGCCGTCCCTCAAAGCGGCTGCCCAACGCCCCGCCGTGGTTCATGAGAATCTGGCGCAGCATCATTTCGGTCTCGCATATACGGCAGATGTTTCGAATGGCCTTCGAGCCGTGCAGCGGCTGCTTGTTGGTGTACACCTGCGGCGCGAACAGGATACCCGCTTCACGCTGCGGATTGATGGCGTAAGCAGAAGAACACAATGAACAAACCACTGTGGCACTGCGGCCCTTGGTCTTGGCCGCGCTATACCGCGCCAGTTCCAGTGCGGCCGTCTCCTGTATGGCTCTTGACTCGTCCCCTGCGCCAGCATCGCCTGGCCCAAACGTCAGCACTTGCTGCACGTAGGCACGCAAATCGTCCCAGCCATGTCCGTCTGCTTCAGTCCCCAGATTGGCCTCCTCAACAGCTTTCGCCACCGTCTGGGCCAAATTTTCCATCAGCGTTCGCCACTCATCCGGTGACGCGCCCTTGCCTTTGCCTCGTCCCAGGTAGACGCCGGCAGCGTAATACCAGGGATACGGCACGCCACCGCCGCCTTTGGCCCCGCCAATCGCATCAAACGCGCTGCGCTCGCCGCTCAGTTCCAGCGTTTGCAGCACCAATCCCGCAGCGTCCAGGTCCGGCGCAGCGCTTTGGGCAATTCCCACACCCATCGCGCAAAATTCGGCCAGTTGGTCCACCCGGATGTCGTCCGGCAAATTCAAGTCAACCCCATCCGGCGCCATTCCTTTTTCAACCAGCTTGGCAAAGCGCGTGCCGGCCGAAGCCTGTTTTGTTTCCGGGATCATCTTGAACACGGCGCGCGCCGCCAGGCGGATTTGCTCGCCCGGCGTAAAGTGCAAGTCGTAGTACGGCGCGGTCTTGAGTCCCTTGCCATCGCGCGACAAGCCGGTAAACTCTCGATTCAAGCGCCCCGTACATGCCTTTTGTATCTCTTGAGCTGTAGCATCGGCCACTGCTTCAGCCGCAGGTGGAGCGCCAGGCCGTTCAATATCTCGGCTATTTTCCAGGTACACCACGCCACTCGGGGCATACAACAGTGGCACACGTGACGGATGCATCATGGCCGCCATCGCCGCGTTGTGGATAAAATTGGTCACCATGCCGCGATTCTCGGCCACGTGGTGATAGACAAGCCGCGCCTGCCCATCCGAAAGATTGGTGATCAATTCGACGATGCTACGGTGGGCAGTCACCTCGCGTGGCGTCTTGGCAATATAGGCTATGCGGTCAGCCAGGGTGCATAGATCAGTCGCCAGTTGTCGCGCCCGGCCCTCCAGCTTGAGCCTGGGCAATTGGCCCAGGTTGAGCATAGTACCCCACCGCACCTGGGCATTGCACGCCAGGTAGATCAAATCATGCAGCCACATCTCTGTGCCGCCGATAGGCTCCAGGAACTTGTCCAACCCCAAGCGACCCAACCACACTCGAAAGATAGCTTCGACCACCGGCAAGTGCTTGGCCGCGCTCACCGAGGCATGATCCAGCCCTTCTCGATCCAGCCAGGTCTCCACTTCCGGCAGCTTGAGCCAGTCGTGCAAAGTAAAGCCGGCGCAAAACAAGCGAGAGACACGCTCGTCAAAATGGCGCAGGCGAGGCGCGTTCCACGTTTTCAGCAATCGAGCGATGTGCGCGGCCGGGAACAAGCCGTTGACCAGGTGCGCCCGCAGGCTTTGCTCGTGACGGTAGCGGGCAATGTCCTTTTCGGTCTTGCCTTCCGCCCGCCGCGCGGCCAGGAATTCTTCGCCGCCCTTGGCCGGTTGCAGCGCCAGTTCCGCCGACAGCGGCTGCGCCACACAAGTCACGTAATCCAGCATCACGGCGTCGTCCGGCGAGACCTGCTTCACAGCTGCCCGCAGCAACGCGGAAAACATCGGTTCGTCGGCTAGCCGGATAACGACTGGCTCCGCTTGTCCTTCGAGCTCTTCGAGTTCTTCGACCAACTCTTCTTCGGTGCGCTCGTCTTCTGCTGGTCGTGTTGTCTCAATGGGTTTAGATTTGCGTTTAGCCATAACATCCCCCTTGTATCAAAGCTTATACAATCACCGCCCCGCCTCCACACGGCACGCGCCGCTCTTTCAGCGCCACACTCAGCAACAGCGCTTCGCGCGCAAAGGCGATGCTGCCCTCAGCGCCATCGCGAGCCACAAAAGGCAGCAACTCGAACATCCGCGGCAGGCGCAGACGATAGCGCAGGTCATTTGGATGAATCAGGCACAACGTGGCCACAAACTTGCGCCGCCGCAAGTGGACATTGAGCTCATTCAGCCAGTCCACGCCAGACACATCTAGCTCCACGCCGTCGATCACCTGCGGCTCGCCCAACTCATCTGCGCTCCAGCTCCCCACAGATTCACGGAGCAAGATCACCACCGCACGCCACGCGTCGCCAAAGCCCCGAAACCGGAACCAGCCGGTCATCTGCTCCATAGCGGCCGTGGACAAGGTTGCTTTGCGCTGAGCAGCCTCGCGCTTGAATCGCTCCTGACCCAACCACTCCAGGTTGGCATTGGCGGCCAGCGTCAAGAGATTGTAGCGTTTTACGCTATCTGCACCCGCCTCGGAGTCATCAATCAAACCGCACTCGAACGGGCTGCCGCCGCGAAAGCTCTGCGCTTCCTCGGCAATTTGCCTAGCATCCTTCGTCAACTCGGCATACTCTCTTAGAGCGCGTCCCGTGCTGATGCCCAGCACGTCCCAGTAATGCTGCTTCAAATGCTCTCGCGCCGTCTCGTAGCTGTCTTTAATAGTCTTGCGGCTCAACTTGTAATACACGTGCGCCGACTGCACCCAGCCCCACTCGCGGGCATAAGACTGGAACGACACAGGCTGTGGGTAAGCTGTGTGGACTGCCTTGCCTAATTCAGCCCGCGCCACAGCCGTGCTATCAGGCAGCAATGGCGACTCACCGCCCTTGCCCTCAAACAAACGCTCATTCACAAAATTGGGCACCAGCGCGTGGGCTTCGAAAGCTTCAAAGGCGTGGCCGCGCCCGTCATCAGTATGTCGTCCCAGGCGTCCCAATCGCTGCAAAAACGTTCCGGCGTCACGGCTCTCGAACACCAGAAAGTTAATCCTAAAGTCCACCCCGACGTCTACCGTCGCCGTGCCAATCAACAAGTCAGCTTCCAGCGAAGCGCGCTTCAAGGTTTCGCCGGTAAAGCCGGTGTTGAGCGAGACACACAACCCTTCTGCCCCGAACGCCGGTCCCAACAACGCAAACAGGCGGTGCGCTGTGGCAATGCTGTTGACAATGATCGCGCCTTTGGCCCCCGGGCGATGATGGCGAAAAAAAGCCAGCAGCACGTCTTCCAGATGATCCGTTGCCCACGCCTCAGCTCGATAATCCCCCTGTGTGTTCCAAAAATGAATATCGGTAGCCTGCACGATGGGCCGCCATTGGTCACGGTCTACCAGCTCGAATGTATGCCGGTACCAGCTTTCACTCTCCGGTTGAATCAGTTTGACGTGGAATCCAGCCTTGGCCAGGTACTCTTGCAGCAACGGATCGGGCGTGGCAGAGAGGAATAAAAAACGCTTAGGGCTGGTCATGCCGCTCACCTCGCGTACCAGCAGCAAAGCATTCAACACCGCAACGATTTGTGGTACCTGAAAAATGTGAAACTCGTCAAACACAAACAGCTCAAATAAATCGACGATTTTGCGGCTGAACAACATGTCCGGCGCATCACCTTGACGTGTGTAAAAAAACTGAGTCAGGTAGTGAAAGATATCCGGGTTGGTCAGCACCACATCATTGTTGTCGGCCAGGTGGCGTATCACGTCTGCCTTTCGACTGTAAGAACCAGTGGCGATAATGGCCTCCATCCTGCCGGCGGACATGGGCGTTACACGCACCTGTTCGCAATGCCACTGCTTTTTCGAGCCATCTAGTTGTGCTTCCTGGTCGCGCGCCAGCTCGTTGGTGGGATACATCGCCAGCACGGATCGCCCATCCACCAACGTCCGCAAATACGCTGCCAGGCTCTTGCCGTCGCCGGTCATGGCCGTGTTGAACACGACGTCGTATTCACCGCCCGTCAACGCCTCGTAGGTCTCCACCTGGTGCTGAGACAGTTGCCAACGGGAGCCGTCCGGCTTGAGCGGCAGGCTGTCCCACAGGCTCAACTCGCGCACCTCGGCCTCGTCGGCCAGTTTAGAATATACTGGAAGTGTGGTAATCTTCATTCAAGCTCTACTAATCGTGATAGCTGTAGGCCCCCCTCCGGCCTTTGGCCGTCCCCCCGTAAGACGGGGGGAGGATTTGGCCCCCCTCATCGCCACCCAGCCGCAAGCTCATTATAGACGATCCCGGCAGTCCACACAAACCATCTACTCGTGAACGGCCACATCCTTCAACTGGAACGAAAAGGTGCCCGCCAGCTCATTGACCTGATCGATCACCCCCGAAAAGCTGACGGACTGATCCTTCTGATACTGAAGCGCCTCGTCCTTCGTCAGCCGCCATAGGATCTCAGAGGTACACAGAAAGCTGTCGTTCTCCAGATCAACCGAGACGTGAATGAGGTAGGAGCCAGCCATCTCGGACACATCGCACACCTTGCCACTCCAGTTGACTACCCGGTAACCCTTCAGGCCCCCCAGGTATGCGTTTCGCTGGGCATCCGTCATGCCGTCGATCTTGGCCTTGATGCCGGCATAAGTCGGCGCTTCCGGCGCAGGCGTCACCGAGGCCGAGGCTTTCGCCGCAGAGCCAGAGACGCCGCTACTGCTCGTCCCTCCACCAGCCAGGCTGACCAAAACAATGCCTACAACCAGACAAACGGTCAAGGCAGCCAATCCGCCGCATCCCCACTTGAGTGTCTTGCTCATGTGTAATCTCCTTTCAATTGATGGTCATTCGTACCGGATATCGAGATCAAGCTAATCGCTCACATATCCAGTATACCACACAACCATTGCTCAATTGAGCAGAGCTTACACATTCAACCCGTAATGACAGCCATTAATAGCCCCCCCTCAGTCCCCCCCGCTTCGCAGGGGGGAGGTCGAGCTCCCTCCTCTATTCCATTCCGATAGCCCATAATTGCGCGCCATTCCCACCACGATACGCCCCATCTCGGCCACCAGCTCGGGCGGCTCAATCACGATACAGTGCTCGCCATACTTGAGCAGCGTCTTGGCCGCCCAGAACAAGCTCCTGGCCTCGCCCGTCACCTCGACCCAGCCGTCTTCCAAGAGCTTTTCGGCCTGTCTCTCGAAACGGCGGCTGGCGCCAAAGCGAGCCACCGCCGGCGAAAGGCGATAACGAATCGCCACCAGCCGGGGATGGCGGCCGGCGGGGAATTTGTCCGGCAGCAACTCGGCCGAGCCGGGCACAACCCGGTCCAGCCGGAACTGCACGACGTCGCCCAGTTGAGGCGAATAGCCCTCAAAGTAAATGTGGCCCTCCCGTTCTTCCAGCGATTCCGGCTCGATCGTATGCTGAATAAAGCCACCCTCGGCCCGGGCCAACGACGTGTAGGCAAAACTCACTCGCCGGCGTTGCTGGCAGGCGCGGCGAATCGTGTCCAGGGTAGGTTGGTGCGGCGCCAGGTTGTCGAGCGAAGGCACGCTCAATCTGAGAGGAGGCACCTCGTCAAGCACCGGGCGAAGGCCGGGGTCCAAAAAGGGGCGCAAGTTTGCCACCAACGCCTCGATTGTTTCACCGTATAGCGTTCCCGACAAGGCATGGCGCACGGCGGCCAAGGTCTCGACATGCTGGCGGGTCAGAGGCAGCGGGAAAAGCGGAGCAAGCCGGACCAGGCGATAGCGATAGTCCGGCAGCACCCCCACTTCAAAGCCCAGGCGCTCCAGCCAGGCCAGGTCATTGTGCAGCGAATCCCTGGGCGACGCGCCATAGGCGTCTGGCCCCAAGGCCTGGCGCACGCAGGCGATCAGCTCGTCGCGCGTCGCCTCGCCCTTCTCCACCAGCACAGCATAAACGATGGCGGCCCGCGCCAGCACCTCCTTTGTCGCTCGACTACCTCGACGGGATGGCATCGCAAATGATGTCGCCATGGCCATATGGAGTCCCCTAGCCCTGCTTGACCACGACCGGCAGGTAGATGTAACTCCGGCTGGGAGTTACGCTCGTGGTGATCGTCGTGCTGGCCTGGGCCGTGGCCGGCGTGGCCTGGCGGTGACCGACGTTGTCGGTGGCGACGCTGTAAAAGCCGTAGCTTAGCCCGATTGTGCCGCTGAACGTCGCCTGGGTCGCCGTGATCCCCGCCTGCCACAAGGCAAACGGCCCGCCGCCAGTGGAGGTATAGACGTCGTAAAAGGCCACCCCTGAGCCGCTGCCGTCGCCGCCCGCCCAACTCACGGTGAAGGGAGACGTGCTTTGGAGCGGCAGCGCCGCCACAGAGCTGGTGGGCGGGTCGAGGTCGATGGTGTTGGTCACCGGGTTAGTCACGATGGGCGGGTTGACGCCGTAGGTGGAGTCGAAGGTGATGGTGGCCTTGTTATAGATCTTGGTCCCGCTGGCCAGGTTGGCCTTGGGCCGCACGCGGAAGCTGACGTATCCCTGCCCGCGCCCGCTCTCGTCGTTGACCGGCAAAAAGCCGGCCAGCGGATCTTCTGGCAGGTCTTGGGTGACCGTATCACGCGAGGCGAAATACCAGCGCACCAATCCTGTCGTGCGATCCAGGCCAGCCGAGACTTGAACCGGGTAAACGTCGCCGGCGAGCGTGGCGACGGTCTCCAGGCTATCCAGCCCGGGAGCTGCCCCGATGGCCTCGTCGCCGAAACGGACGTCCGTCAGCTCGAAGGTGGACCAGTCGAGCAGCGGGCTGAGCGTGTCGGTGATTAAAAGCTCTTGCACAGGGGCCGTCGCACCGTGGGCCGGGTCGTTTTCAAAGTAGATCGTAAAGAGAATGGGCTGTTGGCCAATGATATACCCTTCTGGCCCATAACCGGCCGTGTCCTTTTCGTTGGGGTCAAAGGAGCCTCTCACGTTCACGCGCGTGTTCCGCGAGTTGCCCCCACTCGAGGGGTCGTCCTGGCCCAGGTGATCCCTGGTGCCGTCTTTCACCTCGCCCTGCGGGTCTCGAAGCTGCAAGCCCGTGTTATCGCCGAACCACTGCGGTTCCTGGTGTAACCCAAGTCCTACCAGGTTGTAGGTCCACGTGCCGATGGACCGGTTGTCGTTCCATGCATCGCGCAGCGATTTTCCATTGGCCATGGCTGTGTAAAAGGCGCTGCTGAACCAGCCATCCTTGGAAGTCTGCGTCTCTGAAGCGGCGGCAACGACCGTCCAGCGGTTCGCGTCAACGCCCGGGCGTGACCTGAGCCAGCTTGTAAAGCCGCCCGAGTAGCACGAATCCAACACGACGACGATGTGAGACGCCTGGGAAGCGTTCAGGATGTCGTACAATCTTTTCCAGATAATGGTATCATTGGCCAAGTTCAGGCTGTTGACGTCTCCATGGCCGCTATAGTGAAAGACAATCGTGTCGCCGCTTTGCCCGCTGGCGGCCAGCGCGCTCAGAGCGTTCGTGACCATGGTCTTGGTGATGGTATCGTCGCTGCGCCCCACCTCGTCAGCCAGCTCCGTCCGCTGGCTCGAAGGGACCTGCGCCCGGTCGTCCAGGAACTTGCGTATGTGCTTCCTGTCCTCTTTCACAGCAGGGAGGTTTTCCTTAGCGCTATACTCTTCGCAAAAGATGCCTAGGTAGTGCACCTTAGCGCTCCCCTGCAGGGCGCTGCGCACGCGTTGGAGCTGCGCTTGAGTCTGCCCGCCGGCCAGGATGGCGCGGTCGATCTCGGCCAACAAGGCCCGCAGCACGGTCACGCCAGACGAGGGACGCGCGTCCGTCCGGTTGAGGGCAAGCGCATCCTGGGCCAGCGCTTGCAGCAGGCTCGACCAATTGCTGCCCAGTTGAGATTCGAGCTGTCCCCACAAGGCGTTCCATTCTTCGTCAGTCAATCCTTCTGGCCGCGCCGCTAGCCCCATCGCATCCCAATCGATCGCCATGCCGGCCAGCCGGGCGTCGTCAATCGCCGTAGCGCCGTAATCCAAGCTGAAGGAGCGGATCAGGCCCGGTGTCATGTACAACTTGAGGCTATCGCTGTAACCGGGCGGCACGACGGCAGCCGGGACGTCGGTGGCGGCCGTCAGCAGCATCAGCCGCACAGCTTCTGGCACGCCCTCGGGCGAGAGCGCGATCTCGACGTTGCCGGGGACCTTGAGGTCCAGCAAGTGCATCGGCGCGTCCACCGTCCCGCGGTTGCCCCAGCGCAGCTCAAAAACGACCTGCCGCCCAGCGCGCGTGTCAGCCGGCCCGTCAAGCTCGAACCAAAAGTCAGGTGCGCCGCCGGCCGCGATTGCGAAGGCATTCGGAAGAGTGCGAATCACGCCGCCCGGTGCCTCGATCTCCACATCCGCCAGGCCGGCCGGCGCTGCGCCCAGGTCAAAGGTAGCCCACAACGTCGTCCGCCCCACCTGCAAGGCAACCGTCGGCGTAATGGCCGTGCCGCCGGCCGCCACCAGCCTGGCCGTGGCGCCTTGGGGGAACGCATCGCCTTCAATCTTGACGGTGACGCTTCCGCTATTTCCTCCACGGTCAGGCGTCACCGAGCTCACCTGGAAATCCACCTCGCCGGCCGTGAGAGAATACCCTTGCGTCTGCGAAAGCGCCCGAGCGTAGGCCAGGATGTAATAGACCTGGGTGACGGTATCGGCGATGGAAAGGCTCACGCTGGAGGCGTCCCAGGCCCGGCTTTGGGCGTCGAAATGGTAGCGGGTGGGCAGGTAGCCGCGCGCGGCGTAGAGCTCGACCGCACCGCTGCCTGCCAGCTCCAGGCTGAGGCCAAGGTCCAGCCCGGCCGGCGGGATGAGCTTGAACCAGTGCGATTCGCCGGCTGTTGTGAATTGCCCGTGTGTTGGCGGGCCGCCGACCAGCAGTTCTGGCATGTCGAGCGTGACCGTCACCAGCGACAGCCCGACGTTATTGTCGCCGTTGTGCCCCTCAAAGACCTCACCCCGGGAATTGGCGGCGACCTGCCAATACTGGCTTCCAACCGGGGCAGGCGGTACGGTCACTTCAGCGCTAAAACTGGCGCTCTGGCCCGCGCCGAGCGCCTGGCCCTCTGCAACCAGCACCTCGCCAACGGGGGTCAAGGTAGGACGGCCATCGGGGTGTGCAATCAGCAAAATCGCGTCGTGCCAGGGGCCAACAGCCGCCTCGGTCCCGCTGTTGACGACCGTCCACTGCAGCGTGACCTTGTCGCCGGGGCGGGCTGCCGACGGCCCGCTGACCTGGGTGACGACCAGGTCGATGTTCGAGTTGGCGCCCTCGACGAACTCAAAGGCGCCCATGTCGGCCCAAACGCCGCTGGTCGTGGTGATACCCGTGTTGGGCATGCGCGGGTCGTCGTAGCGCGGCGCGCCCATCCAGTCGGCTTCCGGTGCGACAGTCCCGTCCGCCGCGTCGATCACCGGGCTTGCGTAACGCAAGCGATAGTTGCCGCCGGCGGCGTTCTTGAAGCGCGGATCGACCGAGACGTTGCCATTCTGCCCTGTTTGGTCAGTATGGCGGTTATAGTCCACGCCTGTTTCTGACCAGACGTCGCTGTAGCGGATGGTGAGTGGCGAGCTGAGAATGTTGTCAACGCCGGCCTCCACGCTGTTGGCGACGATCGTATTCTCGATCAGCAGCGTCCCGCCGTGTCCCCAGATGCCGATGCGGTTGAGATCGAGCGTGCAGTTGAGCAGGCGCACGCTGGTGCTGCCGTCGGCGTTGACCGCGCGGTCCGCGCCGGCGATGATGGTGTTGGACACGACCAATGTACCGCTGCCCCAGGCCGCCGCGCCGTCAAAGAGCGCCTCGCGCAGTGTGCTATTAGCGAGCGCGATAGACCCGCCGCTTTTGACGGTGATAGCGGCCGGGCTCCATCCGCCGCTGGGGGTGCCTCCCCCGTAGCTCACGACCACGTGCCCCAGGCTGGCCTGTCCCCCGTCCACGTTGACTCCGCCCCAGTCACCTGCGGCGGGCGCCGTGCTTTCACCGTCGTGGTTGCTGTCGCCGCCAGCCGCGTCGTCCTTGATCGAGGTCAAGAGAATGGGCTGCGCGCCGTTCCCCCGCGCGACAAGCCACCCCCCGGCCTGCACGACCAGGCTGCGCTGGGCGTCGAACTTGACGATCGCGCCTGGCTGGATCGTCAGCGTTTGCCCGCTGGCCACGACCACATCACCGGTGACATGGTGCATGAACTGCTGGCCCCAGCTTTCGTCCCCTGCCAGTGCCCCGGCATGGGTCACCTGGACGTAGCGCAGGGCGACGTATTCGTTGAGCTTGGCTTGCCCGCTGCCCAGCATGGTCAGTCCATCCCAATCGCCGGGGAGAGGCCGGCTCAGAGGGCCATCCAGGTTGGTGTCGCCACCGGACGTATCGTCAGTCCAAGCAGTCAGCGTGATAGGCATCGCCGCCGTCGCCGTGGCGGCGTCCAGCGTGGCGCTGGGTTGGATGCTTATCCCCACCCCCGGCACGAACTTGACCACCGCGCCGGCCTCGATGGTGAGCGTGACGCTGGTGGGGATGACCAGCTCGCTCTCGACGACGTGCGTGATCGCGGCGCTCCAGGTCTCGCCGGCGGTGACCAGGCCGGCGTGCCAGGCGACCGAGTTGTTGACCAGGACCTGGCGTGTCGCCTCGCCGAGCACCTGGTCCGCGCCGTCGCGGAAGGTGACGCGCAGCGCATACCAGCCGTCGGGTACGCCCCGCGTATCCCAGTCCAGGCTGCCTTGCGGCTGCAGGTTGCTGCCTAGCAGGGTAGAGGCAGTGATTTCCCGGAAAGCATACACCTCGGCCGTGACGTCCGGGCTGACCGGCTCCAGTGCCATCACGGCCCATTCCAGGCTTTCGACATCGTGGAACCAGGGCTCGTCCGGCTTGCTCCACACGAAAAAGGGCAAACGCTCATAGAAGGAGCCATAGTTGACATTGTCGCTGGCCTTGTCTCCAGCCGGGTTAGCGTGGCTGCCCAGGCCACAGGCATCAATGGCGGCCGAAGTGTCATTCGGGCCGCCGCCGTCACCCCAATAGTTGTGGCGCCCGTCCAGGCAGACAGACGCCGTATCGTTGCGGACGCCGTAATTTGTATTACTGTAGATGATGTTGTAGTTAATGGTGGGCTGCGCGCCACTCCAGGCGTATACACCCCATCCATTGTACCAAAGCTTGTTGATGGTGATATCCGGCGCAGCCGATGCACCCAACACAGCGATGGCAGAGCCGGTGTTGTCGCGAATGTCGTTGCCTCGGATGATGGGCGAAGCGTTCTCAATGCGCATTCCATCCCCAAGGGCTATGGCGATAAGGCTGTCCTGAACGGTCACATCGTTGGCGCCCACCAAGACATTCTCGTTGTACTCGCCCCCACCGTAGCGCACCACGGCATAGTCCAAGATGCTGCCGAAGCTTGCGGCGTTGAAGCGCAGCGAACTC
>JAFGFO010000142.1 GCA_016931085.1 Thermoflexales bacterium | reverse complement strand
TCCGCGCGGTGTCGTCGCCGGGTATACCCTGCTGCAACCTGGGATCGAGATCACGTCGACCAGCGCCAACCTCTCGCGCTTCACCCGCATCTTTGCCGGAGATGTTGGCCTGGACCTGTACACACGGGCCGTGTCCAATGCGTATCAGGACTTGTTTGGCGAAGGGATTTACGTTGGCAAGGGCATCTATGACCTGGACGCGTTCGAGCGCAGCCTGGCCGGCCGCATGCCGGAAAACGCGCTGCTCAGCCACGACCTGATAGAAGGCATTCACGGGCGCGTCGGGCTGGTGACGGATGTCGTCTTGTATGAAGAGTACCCCCCGCATTACTTTGTTTACCTGCGCCGCTCGCGCCGGTGGATTCGCGGAGACTGGCAATTGCTGCCCTGGCTGCTGCCGTGGGTGCCCTCAGTTGGAAAAAAGGCCACGCTTCGCGCGAATACACTCTCTGTCATTGCCCGCTGGAAGATTGTGGATAACCTGCGCCGCAGCCTGCTTTCGCCGGCCTTGTTTGTTTTATTCGTCGCCACCTGGCTGTGGCTGCCCGGCTCGCCGCTGGTGTGGACGCTGGCCGGGCTGTTGACACCCGCCGTGCCTGTCCTCACCGGCTTGGTCGTCGGGTTGATTCATCGTTGCGCTTGCGAGTCCTGGCAAAACACCCTCAGGCCGCTCCAAAATGGCGTGGTGCGTTGGATGTTGGCGCTGGTTTTTCTTCCTTATGAAACGCTGGTCACGCTCGGCGGGATTGTCGCTACGCTCTTGCGCTTGTTGGTCACCCGCCGGCACTTGTTGCAGTGGACGACCTATGCCGATACAGTGCGCCTGTTTGCCGGCGAGATGACCTGGCAACAGAGACTCACGACGATGCTTGTAGCAGTCGCTCTCGCCCTGCTGACCTTCTGGTTCAATCCCGCCGCGCTGTTCGTAGCGGCGCCGCTCTTGATCGCGTGGCTGCTTTCCCCCCAGATCGCCTACTGGATCAGCCGCCCGATCCGCCACACGCCTGAGCCGCTTTCCACCGAACAAAACCAGGTGCTGCGCAACCTGGCCCGCCGCACCTGGCTCTTTTTCGAGCGCTTCGTTGGGCCGGAAGATCACTGGCTGCCCCCAGATCATTTCCAAGAGTCGCCGCGCGGCGCCGTCACGCCGAGTACCTCGCCCACCAACATCGGCGTGTTGCTGCTCTCGACGCTGGCGGCTTATGACCTGGGCTACATCGAGTCATTTGATCTGGTCACGCGGCTGCGCGCCACCTTCGAAAGCATGGAAAAACTCGAGCGCTATCGAGGCCACTTCCTAAACTGGTACGACACACGCAGCCTGGCACCGCTGCCTCCGCGCTACGTCTCTACCGTGGACAGCGGCAACCTGGCTGCGTGCCTGCGAACGTTAGGGCAAGGTTGCCTGGCTTTGTTACACGCTCCCCTCCTGCGCTGGCAGAGCTGGGAAGGGCTGCTCGATACATTGGGTCTTCTGGACGACGTCCTAGTCATGATTGCGCGCGACCTGGCGCTAAGCAGCCCCCAGCCTGCCGTTGCGCCTCTGAAAAATTGGTTGGAGCGCACCCGCCAGCACGTGTTGGCCGTCAAGCATGACCCCGATGCCTGGTCGCCGCTGCTGGACGAGCTAACTGGCCCAGGCCAAATTGAGCTGGACCGCCTGCTCATGTCACTGGTCGAATCTTACGCACGGGATATGGATGCGGAGACACTGCGCCGGCTGCGCATCTCGACCCACCGGGTGAAGAGTCACCTGGAAAGCACACACAACAAAATCGAGTTGATGCTCCCCTGGCTGTTGATGATGGGCCAACCGCCCCGCCTGTTTACCCAACCCGACAGCCCCCCGGCCATCCGCGAAGCGTGGCAGGCTCTACGAGATGCCTTGCCCACTCTTGTGACACTTGACCACTTGCCAGAAGTCTATAAGGCAGGCCAAGCCCGTTTAGCCCTGCTGACGCACCTTTCCATGGCGCATCAGTTAGATCAGCCTTGTCCCGAACACGTCCCCGAAGAGTGGCTGGAAGAAGCACGTGATTGGTGTCAACAACTGACACACAAGTTGGAGCTGGCCCCGATGACGGCGCGAGTCTTGGCCATTGGCCTGCGAGACTTGGACCAGCAAGCCGAGAATTATTTCCAGGCGATGGGTTTTGGCTTTTTGTTTGACTCGCACCGCCAGATGTTTCACTTGGGCTACAGCGTGGACGCCGGGAAACTGGACAGCAACTATTACGATTTGCTAGCCTCCGAGGCGCGCATCGCCAGCGTCGTGGCGATTGCCAAGAACGACGTCCCTCCAAGCCACTGGCTGCACCTGAACCGCCCGCTCACACAGTTGGACAGCACGCAGGCGCTCTTGTCTTGGAGCGCGACGATGTTCGAATACCTGATGCCCACTCTTTTGATCAAGAGTTACGACGGCACACTCTTGCACCACAGTTGCCGCGCGGCCGTTGATTACCAGATCAAGTACGCCGGGCAAAAGGGTGTGCCGTGGGGCATTTCCGAATCTGGCTTTTATGCGTTTGATGCCAGCTCGAACTATCAATACCGCGCCTTTGGCGTGCCTGGGCTGGGATTCAAACGCAACTTGGCGCAAGACTTGGTGGTCGCGCCGTATGCCTCGCTCATGGCTCTCCCCTTGCAGCCGCGTAAGGTGGTGGAAAACATCGCACGCCTGACCGAATTGAACATGTTGGGCACGCACGGTTTTTACGAGGCGGTTGACTTTACGCCTTCCCGCCTGGCACTGGGAGAAAAATACGCCATCGTGCGCTCATACATGGCGCATCACCAGGGCATGATCATGCTCTCGCTGATCAACTATCTGCACGAC
>JAFGFO010000141.1 GCA_016931085.1 Thermoflexales bacterium | reverse complement strand
TGTGTACCATATCGCCCATACCTGGCCTCGCAACGCTGTCTTGTGGCTCCGATGCTTGGGCGGCAAGTTGGGCCTTTCTTCCGACCTTGATGGCCCCTATGTCCTCCTCGCTGGACTTCGAGCTGTCTTCATCACCGCCACCACCCTGGCCTTTGCCGCGCAACACCCCTTCCCGCGAGGAGGTGGGACTTGTGGGTAATCACCAACATCGGAAGCACTGCGGTGTCACAAGATGGAATCTATATCCCGGCCGACGCGAATGGGAATCCGGCTGACGTGGTGATACACGGCAACAACCTGCGGGGCACGCTCACCTGGAATCCGGCCTATCCGCAGACGCTGCCGGCCTCGTATTATCTCACGTCGAAACCGGCCTTCTATGGCGCGTTGGCCTGGCCGTCTATTGGCGGAGATATGCCTTTTGGCCAGGGAACGATCCCGGCCCTGGCCAGGTGGGAAAGCGGCGACTATATACCCTCCCCAGCAGCGCCTGGGCCTGTCTTGAAGTTGAGCGGCGCGCCGGCCGACCATGCCGTCCACTTGAGTTGGAGCGTTGAAGGCAGCTTGCCCGCGACGAGCACCTGGCAAATTGATTACTACACCATCGGCAGCTTGTACCCGGCCATCACCGGCATTCCCGGCTCCACGCGGGCCTACACCTTGACGAGTTTGACCAACTATACCTGGTACACCGTCACGCTGACCGCCATCGGCACCGACCCTCTGCTGAGCGCGACGGTGCGCGTGATGCCCACCGGCATCTCGGTGTACCTGCCGCTGATTATGAGGGCATATTGAGGAAACAAGCATGAATGCGAAAAATCTTGGTTCAGGAAAGACAGCTGCCGGTTTCCCGGTGCAACGTATGAGCCGGGCGCTGATGGTTAGCCTGGTCGTTCTCTTGGTCTCACTTGCCTGGCACGGTTCGCGCCTTGAGGCTCAGGGAGTTGCAGCCGAATACTCGGTGACGGCGGCTAGCTGTGCTTTTGCGGACGTCAGTGCTGCTGTGGCCGACGTTCAAGCCAACGGCGGCGGGATTGTCTATCTACCTGCTTGCCAAGCCACGTGGGAGACCACTCTCCAGTTGAGCGGTGACGTGAGCCTGATTGGCCAAGGTCCGGATCAAAGCCAGTTGACGCTTGCTTCGAATGCCCCCGGGTTTGTCACCTGGAACATAGGTGGTGGACATTCCAATTTCGTGCGCGTGAGTGGCATCAGTTTTTATGCCTTTCAGAGAGATGTAGGCATAGCCTGGATCTTTGAGCTCGATCATGTGGATAATTATCGAATTGATCACTGTCGCTTCGAAGGTATTTATCATCGAGCGATTCTGCTGGCGAATACACCTAAGGGCTTGATCGACAACAATGTGTTCAAACGGACGTGGTACGCTCCCTGGGAAGAAGGACATTCTCTCGACAACACGGGTTATGGAATCGTTGGTGAAGCTGCTCTCATACCCGCCAAGCCGGGAACCCCTGACAACGTCGTTAAAGGCTTTCAGGCCGGTGCGACGGCCAGGGATCGAAACGCTTCCCAAGCTTCTGGCTATACCGTGATAGCCAGGTTGGATGACAGAGGCAATCCCGCTTCGGCGAAATTCAATCTCGACGAGACCGGCGGCAGCGGGACGGTCGTGCGGCTCTACTTTTACCTCAACACCGCTGAGGCTGGCGCGACAGTCGACATCGGTGTATTCAGCCAGGTCACCTCCAATACCCTAACGACAAGGAGCGTATTGGAGGGGGTCCCTGTTAGACGCGGGATGAACGAGCTCAAGCTGGGGCGCGATTTTAGCAATCTGGGGATATACCAGGGAGATTATCTCGGGCTATACCTGAACCAGTGCAGCCTGGCTGCTCTCAGCACGTCCGGTGAAGCAGCTTGGGTGCTGGCCGGCGACCACATTCCCGGCACGAGTGTCGATTTTGGGTCGCCGGCTGTGGGCCAGCTTTCAATCTGGGCCGAGCTGTACGATTCGGCCGGGTTTATGCAGCAGTACGAGCGAGATTGGAACGACTGGTACAGCTCAGAAACGGCCAAGACGGCCAGAAACGGTGTGTATTTTGACACCGCTTGGATGCCAGACGATATAGACGCGCATTACGTCGAAGATAACACCTTCTATTGGTGGAAGGGCGCGGTGGGGCCATGGGCCGGCGATTTGCAAAAGTTTGTCGTCAGGCACAACCATTTTATCGCCGGTCATATCAAGTATTACCTGACCATCTTTAATCCTGCCACGACGTTTGGTATTTTGTCCGACAACGTTTTCGAACAAACCGAGGTTCAAGACGCGAGTGACGCGGCGGTGACCATGTCGGCCCCGGGCTTGATTTACAACAACACCTTTAGGAACCTGTCCCGGCCAGGTGGTTTTGGTGGGCAGACGCGGGCGTACCAGGGCTATTATTTCACCGACGAGGTGCGCCTGAAAGAGACCTATGTGTTTAGTAACACCTACGAGTACGAGCCTGGCCACGCCGGCAGCGCTGGCGATAATAACACGAGTTGGCGCTGCGCTGGTGTAGGCGCAAGTGCCTGGAATTGGCAAGCTGAGGATCTGTCTTTCTTCTTCAGGCCGCCGCAGGCGGGAGAGAGAATCTACCGGGAGGGGGCCGGCCGCTACAATTTTGGGGAGCTGCACTATCCTCATCCTCTACGTGGAGAGGAAGTAGTGCTTTCGGTTGTCCCAGCCAGTGAGGCGGTGCACCTTAGCTGGAGCGTCAGCAGTGTCCTGCCCCCGACGAGCACCTGGCAGATCGAGTATCATAGCTCGACGGTCTCGTCGCCCCTGTCTATCACCGGCATCTTGAGCCCCACCCGTGTGTACACTCTGGAAGGCTTGGTCGACTATACCTGGTATACCGTTACGCTCGAGGCCATGTTGGGCAGCACCCCCTTTATGAGCGACACACTACGGGTGCTGGTCGGTCCCACCCACGTCTCGGATGAAAGCGGGGACTGGGACGCGGCTAGCACGTGGGAGGGAGACGACGTGCCTGGCCTGGGCGACATCGTCGTCGTCAGTGCCGGCAACATCATCAACCTGGACGCGGATGCTCATCCTTACCGCCTCGTCGTCGAGCCCGACGCGGAACTCGTCATCTCGGAAGGGGCGGCGCTCACGGTCACTCACAGCCTCGTCAACCAGGGCACGCTGCGGCAGACACGCGCCGTGAACGGCGAGGCCGTTTCTTTCCTGGAAATCGGTGATGGCAGCGGCAGCGTCCACTACCGGGGTATGACCATCAGCACGACCCATGACCTGGGCGCCGTCACCGCCAGCGTGCGTGCGCTGGCCGACGGTGAATACTGCACGACGGCGGGCGCCGGCGCTGCATATCCCTACGCCGGGCGCTGTTTCGAGATCGCGGCTGAGAATGACGCGGCGGCCACGGTGCGCTTGTGGGTGGTTACCGATGCACTGAATGGCGTCACGACTCCGCGTATCTATCGCTACGTCGCGCCGGACTGGGTCCAGTTGGCAGCTTCCGGCGGTGGTGTCTTGGGTGACTATCTCTACGCCGAGGCGGACACGCCGGGCTTTTCCCATTTTCTCGTCGCGCAAGACGGGCAGGCGCCGACTCTCATCAGCCATCGAGGCTTCCGCGCGCGCGGCGCGTCGCTGGCGGCGCTGCTTTTCCTGGCATTTGCCCTCGCCCTCGGCAGCGGCCTGGCTCTCGCTGTCTGGCGGGGGCGGCGGCGGCGGCAGGCCCGTTGATGAGGGGCTGTTGGAATTAGGACACACGAGTGCTTTATAAGGAGACAGTACGATGAAAATGCACCACTTGATCAAACTGGCTTTTGTACTCGGCCTGCTTGCCTTGGGGCAAGGGACGGCGTATGTTGCTGCTGACGGTCGAGCGCCAGGGCAAGTACCGTCGTGGGCTGCGCCCACGACGGCGTTGGTGGAGGAAGAGAACGCCAACACAGACCTGGCTGTCGCCAACGAGGTCTACGTGGCGTGCGACCCGGCTGACATCTCGGACGACATCCAGACCGCCGTCAATACCCTGCGGCCGATCGGCGGTGGGACGATCTATTTGCCCGAGTGTGACGCCCAGTTTCTCACCACGGTCGGTTCAATACCTGCGAACGAGTTGTCGGGGAGGATCAACATCATGGGGCAAGGCGTGGGCAAGACGATCCTGCGCTCAGATGGCTCGACGTTCTTTGACATCAACCACTGGGGGCGATACAACGCCGGGTTTAGGATTTCGGGCATCTCGTTTTATGGCTTGCCGCCAGAGAGCGGCTCGTACACTTCTGGCGGCATACAGATCAATGGCGTGGTCGATTTCCGCATCGATCACTGCTATTTCGAGCGCATCCAGTACAACATTAATGTGCGTTCGCCAGAAGGCTTCCCTCAATCTCGCGGTGTGGTCGATCATTGTATCTTCGACGCCAAAGACAGGAGCACTGTGTATGGCGTGTATGATACCAGGGTATGGGAAGCCGACATGAAGCTGGGCTCGGGTGAGGCGATCTTTATCGAGGATTGTACGTTGATAAGAATGGGACACCCTGGCGCCTCTTTTGATGGCGGCCATTACGTGCTGCGCAATTCTGTAATCACCAACAGCGTCAAAATCGATGCCCACGGCCCAGGCTTTGGGTGCTGCGATCGAGGCGCTCGAGCCACCGAAGTCTATGGGAACTATATCGATAGCGGCCAGTTGCCAGTAAATACCGCATGGGCAGCGATTGGACTGCGGGCTGGAGGCGGTGTCATTTTCAACAACACCATAAAAAGATACTCCCATTACGCCATGTTTACGTCAGACACGCAAGGCTATAACGTGACGGCCGGCGTCTATCCAACCCTGGATCAGCCTCACGATGTATGGCTCTGGGATAACACGCTGATTGATATGATTGATCCCAAGTACGACCCAACCCACCCGGATTATGAAGATAACACGAGTAATCCGGATCGAAGTGTCGTAAGCGGTATATTGTTGTACAGCAACAAGTCGGGCATCCTGATTCAAAAAGATCGGGATTTCTTTGTGCGCGCGCCTTCTCAAGAACAGGATGGCTTCACCTACAGACCTTACACCTACCCTCACCCACTGACCAAGGACGTGAGGCTGAGCGCCTACCCGGCCGACCAGGCGTTGGGCTTGAGCTGGGAGACCGGCATGGTTTACAGCTTGCCACCGGCAACCACCTGGCGGATTGACTATTACAGCCAGGCGCCGGCTTCTGCCCTCAGCGTGACCGACCCGTTCAGCCTGACCCGCGCCCTCACCTTGACCGGGCTGAGCAGCTATAGCACCTACACCGTCACGCTGTACGCCCTGTTGGACGGCACGCCCTTCCTGAGCGACACGCTGCACGTGATGGCCGGCCCCACCCGCCTCTCGGGCGGCAGCGGCGACTGGAGCGCAGCCGGCGCCTGGGCTGGCGGCGTTGTGCCCGGCCCCGACGACATCGTCGTCATCCGCCTGGGCGACGTCGTCACCTTGACGGCGGATGCCGCCTGCTACAGCCTGGTCGTCGAGCCTGGCGGGACGCTCGTCATCGCGACCGGCGTGACGCTCAACGCCACACAGGGCATCGTCAATCACGGCAATCTGCACGTGAGGACTGGCATCTCTCGCCCCTCGGCTCAGAGCGGGGATTGGAGCACGGCCAGCACCTGGGAGGGTGACGCCGCGCCCGGGCGGGACGACGACGTCGTCGTCAGCGCTGGCGACGCGGTCAGCCTGGACGCGGACGCCCAGTGCAACAGCTTGCTGGTCGAGCACGGGGGGACGCTGGTCATCCCCGATGGCCTGACACTCACTGTGACTAGCGGTGTGGTCAACCGGGGCACGCTGCGGCAGACGCGCCCGGTGGGTGCGGGTGGCCGTGTGGGCTTTCTCCAGCTCAGCGATGGCGGCGACGGGGTGCACTACCGGGGTGTGACCATCACCACGACCGAAGAGGTAGCGCTGGGGGCGGTCACGGTCACACTGCACACGCTAGCCGACGGCGAAAGCTGCCCGGCGGCGAGTGGCTTTTCCGCCTATGCCCGGCGCTGTTTCGAGATCGAGGCTGAACACGACCTGGAGGCCGCCGTGCGCCTGTGGGCGCTCGACAGCGAGTTGAACGAAGCCACTATGAAGAGCGTCTTTCGTTACGTTGCCCCCCACTGGGTCAAGCTGGATGAGAAATTCGCTCCCAGGGATACGTTGCAGCCGGTTGGCGACTATCGCTATGCCCGGGGGTACACGCCCGGCTTTTCTCACTTTTTGATTGCAGACCCGGATAGCGTCCCCGCCGCCCCCAACTTGACGCTGACGGGCACGCCGGCCAATGGGGCGATTCACCTGAGCTGGAGCTTTACGGGCACCTTGCCGGCGACTTCTACCTGGCAGATTGCCTATTATACCAACGGCAGCTTGTACCCGGCCATCACCGGCATCATCAGCACCACGCGCTCCTACGTCCTGGATGGGCTGATCAACAACACCTGGTACACCGTCACGCTGACTGCCATCGGCACCGACCCCTTGCTGAGTGCCACGGTGCGCGTGATGCCCACCGGCATCTCGGTGTACCTGCCGCTCGTGATGAGAGGATTTTAGACATCATTTTGTTAAAGGGCGAAAATATGGGTATAATGACCCAACAATAGACGTCGCGTGTAGGTACTATACCGACGGTGAAAATGCGAGAGGCGTAGGTGCAACGCACCTTTAAGGTGCGTTGCACCTGGATTTTCGAAGCGGAGGTCGACATGAAACCGTGGCAATTATTCGGACTGGCGCTTGGACTGAGCTTGCTGGCGGCAAGCCAGGCGCACGCCCAGGATGTCCCTTTGCCCCCGAGCACTCAGACCGCGGCTGAATCGGCGCCAGCCGCAGCCAGCCAACAAGCTCTTGGGCCAGATTCCGCTGGCGATGCGCTGGTGATCGCGGCCAGCGGGTCTTTTAACGATCTACAGCGAGCCATCAATACTGTCCACGCAGCCGGCGGGGGCCAGGTCCGCGTGCCTGAAGGCAGGTTTGTATGGGGAGAGGACGACGATTATTTGGCGATACCCGGCGGCGTCGATATGATTGGGGCCGGCCCAGGCAAAACGATCCTCCAAGTCATTACATACACGTCAGCGATGTTCGACGTGAATCATTATGGCGTCTATAGTGAGGCGTTGAGGATTTCTGGCATATCCTTCGTAGGATGGATCACAAACGCTGGCTTTGATAACTCAATGAGCGCGATAGCCTTGGGCAGCGTTCGAGATTTTAGGATCGATCACTGCCAGTTCGAGGGCTTTGCCAACGCCATATCTATCAAAGCGGCCGCCGGCTATCCCAACCCGGTCGGGGTCGTTGATCATTGCCTGCTGCAAAAAGGGGATATGCCGTACGGTTCAGCCCGTGGAATTACTGTACAAGCTTACTGGGAAGGGGACGAGCGGCTGACAAACCTGGGCACCGGCGAAGCGGTTTTTATCGAGGACAATACCTTTATAGACTTGCCACGCCCAACCGCATCGTTTGGCGGAGGGCATTACGTCGCTCGTTACAATACATTTCGGGCTATCGATAACGAGTACGCGTTTCCCCTCAGTGCCCATGGTCCCAACCTTTATACTTCTGAACGCGGCACGCGCTGCCTGGAGATCTATCATAACCTCATAGAAGATCTGTTCCCACGAACAAAACCCAACATGTGCGCTATCATGCCCAAGGCTGGCGGGGGCGTGGTTTTTAGCAACACCATAAGGAACTTTGAATACGCTGTACTGTTTGCGCTCGATACCACAACGACCACGTATCCGGCCCTGGATCAAGTCCACGATTATTATATCTGGGGCAATGCCGTGGAGAACGTCACGACGACTGTGGGTGTTTACGGCTCAACAGTCCAGCAACTCGTCCAGGAAGGCCGGGATTATTTCCTCCGCGCGCCTTCGCCAGGACTGGATGGCTTTAGCTATACGCCTTATACGTATCCTCACCCTCTGATCAGCACAGAGAGGATAGACAAAAGTCTGGCGCTGGTGGGTGCACCAGCCGATAGAGCCATTCGCCTGAATTGGCACATCAACACCACCTTGCCCGCGACGAGCACCTGGCAGATCAGTTGCGGCAGTCCGGCGGCCCCCCCTTACCCGCTCGTCACCGCCATCGTCAGCTCCACGCGCGCCTACACCCTGGCCGGCCTGCTCAACGACGCCGCGTATACCGTCACGCTCACCGCCGTCGGCGCCATCCCCCCGCTCAGCGCCACGGTGCACGTGACGCCGACGGAAAGCGCACGCTTCGGCCCTATGATAGCGGCGCTTAGCTGCTCCGACGTGGACATCCAGGCCGCCGTCGACCAGGTCTTGGCGGCCGGCGGGGGAACAGTTCACATCCCGGCCGGAGAGTGCGTGATCGACGACCCGATCGTTTTCGTGTTGGGAGAGGGAGAAACGCTCATCATACGCGGGGCGGGGGTTGACAAAACGATACTCACCAATGGCACGTCTGGCCAGTTCGTACAAACATGCGGCAGCGGCGAGCTGATAAGATTCACAGGCATCACGTTCAGAACGGCCGGAGACCTTATGCGATCCTCAAGCATACGCCTGACCGCTCCCAAGAACTTTCGCATCGACCATTGCAGCTTTGCCGGCAATTGGTACGGAGGGATTTCATTATTCCAGGCGGCCAAGGGGCTCATCGATCACAACGAATTTATCAACCCTGACCCACTCGTGTCGTCGTATGGGATAGTCTTGAATTCCTATTATCAAGCTTCTGGCACGAGTGACGCCGAGTTTTGGGGGAGCAATTGGGATGCGGCGAGAAAGCAAGATCTGGGCACAGAAAACGCGCTATTCGTCGAAGACAATACCTTTAGCGACTTGACCTCGTCTGTCGTGGCCTCTTGGGCCTCTTTTGCCAAGGCCACCGTCAGGCACAATAGCTTTTATGCCAACAATTCATATACCCAGCTCAAATTCAGGTCTGGCGCATATTTCAACGAGGTCTACGATAATACCTTCATCAATACAGGCCAGGGCAAAGCGTGTGAATTTCACACGGGCGGGGTCGCGTTTAACAATCGATTCGTCAGGCTGGCCGCTTTTGGCGATATAGCCGCCTACGACACGTATGCCGGTTACAACTATCCCGCTGATACGATCCCCAACAATCTCTATCTATGGAACAATACGGGCGAAGATGGCGCTTATAGCAGCGATACGCTGGGCTTTGATTCTGGCTATGCATGGTCTATCCGTACCACCACGGGCGTTGCCGGTGAGACAGGTGGCAGCACGGGCCATTTACCGCTCAACGAAGGCGACGAGATATTTACGCGAGCGCCCCAAGCTGGCGACGAGATTTATCCCTACATACCCTACGAATATCCGCATCCCCTGACCAGGGAACAGGCCCAAGACTTGCTGCTTTACGCTGCGCCGGCCGACCAGGCCATTGACTTGACGTGGGACGTCAACACTACACTGCCCGCGACGAGCACGTGGCGGATTAGCTATTACAGCCAGGCCGTCACCTCTCCCACATCCATCACCAGCATCATCAGCCCCACCCGCGCCTATACGTTGAGAGGACTAAGCAACCATAGCTGGTACACCGTCACCCTCGGCGCGATGCTTGGCGCCAGGCCCATTCTAAGCGCCACAGAGCGCGCGATGCCAACCGACATTTTCGCACACGTCGTCGCGGTTCAGCCCGAGAACGCCGCGCACACCGCCGCGCCGAATGCCCACGTCAGTGTGCTCTTTAGGCTGCCGGTGAGCGCCGCCAGCGTGAGCAGCCGCACCTTTACAGTACGAGGCAGCCAGACAGGTGATTATACGGGCGTGTACAGCGTCACCGGCCAATCGGTGACGTTCGACGCCGCGCGGGATTTTAGGCCGGGTGAAGAAGTGATGGTCAGCTTGAGCGGCGGGATGCGGGCGACGAGCGGCCTCACACTTACGCCTCACGCATGGGGATTCCGCATCTCGGTCGGGGGAGGAGGCGATCTGTTCGTCAGCAGCGGGCAGAACCTGGGCGCCTGGAGCAGCCACAGTGTAGCACTGGGGGATCTGGACGGGGACAACGATCTCGACGCTTTTGTGGGACACGGTGCCGACGGCGAGGGGCAGCCCAACAAGGTCTGGCTGAACAACGGGACGGCCAGCTTTACGGACAGCGGCCAGGGCTTGGGCAGCTCGGATACGCGCGCCGTGGCGCTGGGCGACGTGGACGGGGATGGCGACCTGGATGCGTGGGTGGGGAACTATGGCCAACCTGCCCAGGTCTGGCTGAACGATGGCGGCGCGCAGGGTGGGACGCCCGGCCATTTCACCAGCAGCGGCCAGGCCCTGGGCAGCTCGTACGCTTCCCAGGTGGCCTTGGCGGACCTGGACAACGACGGCGATCTCGACGCCTTTGTCGCCCACCGGGATGGTGCCCAAATCTGGCTGAACGATGGCGGCGCGCAGGGCGGGACGTCCAGCCACTTTACCGACAGCGGCCAGCTTATGGCTGGCTCGAACACCACCTGCACGGCCTTGGGAGACCTGGACGGCGACGGCGATCTCGATGCTTTCGTAGGGCGCGACGGCCAGCCTGACCGGGTTTGGCTGAACGATGGCGGCGTGCAGGGTGGGACACCCGGCCATTTCACCGACGGTGGCCAGGGACTGGGCAGCTCGAATACGCGCGCTGTGGCGCTGGGCGACGTGGACGGAGACGGTGACCTGGACGCCTGGGTGGGGAATTACGGCCAGCCCGGCCAGGTCTGGCTGAACGACGGCGGCGCGCAGGGTGGGGCGCCCGGTCATTTCACCGACAGCGGCCAGGGCTTGGGCAGCTCGAATACGCGCGCCGTAGCGCTGGGCGACGTAGACGGAGATGGCGACCTGGATGCATGGGTTGGAAACTACGGCCAGCCTGGCCAGGTCTGGCTGAACGACGGCGGCGCGCAGGGTGGGGCGCCCGGCCATTTCACCTGCCTCGGCCAGGCCCTTGGGCAATCCAGCACGGAAAGCGTGGCGATGGGTGACCTGGATGGAGACGGCGACCTGGACGTCTTTGCCGGCAATGGGGGGGACCAGCCTGACGTCATCTGGCTGAACGTCGACTCGGCGCCTGGCGTGCTCAACCTGGCGAAAACAGTCTCGTCCCCCACTGCCCGGCCCGGCGACACGCTGACTTACCAGGTGGTCTTGAACGCGACGGCCGGGACGGTGACGGCAAATCTGACAGACACGCTGCCCGCCGGCTTGACGCACGTCCCCGGCAGCGTGAGGGGGGGCGCGAGCTACGAGAAGGGGCAGGTGCGTTATACGGGCCCGGTCACTCCTGGCAGCGCGGTGCTCATCAGTTACCAGGCGACGGTCGACGCAAGCGTCGCCTCGGGTAGTTTTCTTTACAACACGGTCGTGGTGACGGGCGGCGGCAAGCGGCTGGAGCGGAGTGCCGTGGTGGCCGTGCCGGACACAGGCTTTGACCAGACCCTGGTGCTGATCGCTGCCGGCGGTGACAACGACATGTCGGACAGCATGCTCCAGTTGATCAACACGGCCGAAAAAAGCGCCGGAAACTCGCACGCGGTCGTTTTGGTTCAGTTGGATGGGCCTGGCGATGGGGACAGCTACGTGTATCGCTTGCAAGAAGACGATGGCGACGAAAGCTGCCCCAACTATTCCAATCCGACGTGCGATGGGCGCTACGTGTGGGGGCACACAATCTGGCCATGGGGAGAAGACAACGGCAGCCCCTACAGCCTGGCCGAGTTTCTCAAAGGAGCGCTGCAAAGCTGGCCCAACGCCAGGCAGGTCGTGCTATCGCTGGTGGGCCACGGCGACGGGTGGTACCCCGATGCGCTGCCCGGCCAACCCAGCCAACACGATACCCAAGCCGGGGGGCTGTTGTGGGATAAGAACCCAAGCAATTCGCTTTCCACGCGCGAGCTGAGCCAGGCGCTGTACTGGAGCAAGCAGGCCACGGGACGCGGGATAGATTTGCTCTTCCTGGATGCCTGCTTGATGGGGGCCTCGGAGGTTGCCTACGCGCTGCGCGGCGAGGCGCGCTACTTGCTGGCCTCGGAAAGCGAAAAGTGGGCCGCTTTGCCCTACGATCTCCACCTCAATGCCATCGACGCCGTCAAGGGCGCGCGCGAGATCGGCCAGGCCTGGCTGCAAAACGAGCTCTATGCGCTGGTGGAAGACGGTTATCCTCTTACCTATGCCCTGCTTGACCTGGGCCAGATGGAAGCCGTCCAAACGGCGGAGGAGGAGCTGGCCGCCGCCCTGGCGGCGACGCTGCCCGGGGAACGAGCCGCGATCGAGGCGGCGTGGATGAGCAGCGCTTGTTTCGACAGCAACCAGGATGGGGCGATCGGGCCCCAGGATTACGCCTGCGACGTCAAGCTCGTGGCCGAGCAGATCGAGCTGCAGTTCAGCGGGCACGTGACCGTGGTCAACGCGGCCCAGGCCGTGCAGAACGCCGTGGCCAAGGCGGTGGTGAGCGAGGCCCACAGCGGCGGTGTTCCGTGGAAATACCCCGCGCAGAGCTGGGAGTGGGGTGAGTTGGGCGGCTTGAGCCAGTATTTACCGCTCAGGCTGGACAACTGGAAACGGGGCTACTATCCGGCCGGCGCGCGGCGCGCTTTGCTGGACGCCTACTGGAATGCCGCGCCGCCCACCTGCCCGCCCGATTGCAGCCCCTTGCCCGATCCACGCCTGGCCGCCATCAGCGCGCAGGCGCGGGCCGGCCGCGGGACGATCCGGGTCAACTGGCTCCTGCAAGCGCCCATCGCGAACATGGCCGGCTACGAGCTGTACCGCGTGCTAGACGGCGGGAATCGCAGCCTGATCACGACGACACTGTCGAGCCAGTATAACGATGGCGAGGCGGGGCTCGTGCCGGGGACGCGCTACTGCTACCAGGTAGACGCCGTCGACGGTGGCGGCGGCGTGACCGGCCAGTCGAACGTGACGTGTGCGCGCTTTGGCGAGGTCACGCTGTGGATACCGGAACAGGCCGCCCGTCCCGCTGACAGGGGCGTGGGTGTGCCGGTTAACCTGGACAACGGGGACGGCCTGTGTCCCGTGGCGTTTGGAGCGACGATCGTGTATGACCCGGCCGTCGTCACCCCAACCGGCCAGGTGCTGCCGACGATTTACACGCCAGGCTACGTCTTTATGGCCAACGTCGAAAAGCCAGGCTGGGTCAAAGTTGTTTCTATCGGCCAGTGCCAGGCGCTGTCTGGCCCGGGCAGCCTGTTCCACGTCCTTTTCGACGTCGTGGGGAATGAGGGCGGCGCCAGCCCACTCAACTTTGTAGTGGGGATCACGAATACGTACCTCTACGACCGGGATGACCTGCTCACGCCTGTGACGCTGAATCTGCAAGGCGGCTCGCTCAGGGTGCAAAGCCTGTACAGCCCTGGCAACGTCAACGGCGATGGGGTCGTGAACGCGGTTGACGCTTACGTCGCGTTGGAAATCAGCGCCGGGAGAATCACAGCCATACCCCAGCAGCAAGTCGCGTGTGATATGAACGGCGATCGAGAGTGCGATTCGGCCGACGTGACCTTGATCTTGAACATGGCCGTCTGCGGCCGCGTAAACTGCGGCGCAAGACCCGGCAGCGCGGCCGGCCGGCTCGTCGCGCCCGGCGCGAGTCCGCTCGAGCCGGTGAGCTTGTCGATTGGCCCGCTGAGCGGCAGCCGCGGGCAGCTCGTCCAAGTTCCCGTCCAGATCGCCAATGGGACTGAGTTTGCGGGCGGGGATTTCGCGTTCACGTTTGACGCGGAGACTCTGACGGCCGGGGAAGCAAAATTGGCAGCGCTTGGCTCCGGCTTTATCTTGGCTACTGCGCTCCGGCCAGGGATGGTGCGGGTCGCCTTGGCTTCCACCAAGCCAATTACAGACGATGGCGTGCTGTTCACGCTGCAATTCTTGATCGAGAATGAGCCAGGCGCGCCAGTCAACTTTGCGACGGCCAGGCTTCACGATGCCTACGGGCGCGACCTGGAAGCCTCGGCGCTGCACAGGACGATCGAGTTGCACGGATCGGGCATGCCGTCCCTGGTGCACAGGATTTACTTGCCGGTAGTTATAAAATCAGGAGGACAAAAGTGAGATCAAGCTTTTAGGGGCTATCGGAATTGCGCGAAAACAGCATACTATCACTCAGAAGTTTCCCGATTCGCCATGTTTTCTTTAATATGGACACGGATTCACGCAGATGAGCACGGATTAACACAGATATGGGCTATAAGAATAGCCTATAAAAATCCGTAAAATCTGTGTTCATCTGTGTACAAGAAAAGAAATGGGGAACTTTTGTATCACTATATCCAAAGGAGACAAAAATGAAATCCAGACTCGTACTATTTGCTCTATTCACAACAAGCATGGTGCTTGTGCTCTTCGCGGCCACGCTGGCGCAATCACAAGGCAGCGTGGGAACCGTGAGCTATGTCCAAGAGAATGGCCGGCGCGTGGAGGGCCTCGTGTCGGTAGACGGCTACAGCGTGACGGTGACGCTCAAGGACCCGTCTGGGGCGATCAAGTCCACACGGACGACATGGCCGAGCTCAGGGTTGAGGTACATCGTCAATCTCACGGCCACCATCCGTCCCAGCGACACGCTCGAAGTGGCGGCCGGCGGGGTCACCACGCTCATCTTTGTGGACCCGCTCTCGGCCCAATTGGATCCCGACCACGATCAGGTCACGGGCCTCGGCCCCGCCGGTGAGGCCGTCGCACTCGATCTCAAGCTCTATGACGAGTGGGGCATGGCCGAGACCTATACCGGCACGGCGCATGTGGACGCCAACGGCTCGTTCACCGCCAGCAGTTTTTATCTCGATGGGGTTGGCCCGCAGGCTGTAGACATCCAACCCGGCGATAATGGCACGCTGCGCTATACCCACGCCGACGGCAACCAGGTCACTCTCAACTTTGGGCAGATCATCTACGTTCACCAGGACACCAACCAGGTGCATGGCTATGCGGCCTTGCACAGCGTCCCCGTCTCGGTGATACTCTATGCGCCCGGCGGGAGCGTGAAAGCGGAGGCTAGCACGACCAGCAGTAGCCTGGGAGCTGGCTCTTACTCGGTGTATTTGTACACCCCGGGCTGGCCCCGGCAGCCGGTACCTGTCCGGGGCGGTGACACAGTCGTCGTCGACATCGAAGGTGTGACGACCACCGTGGCGGTCGACTTGCTGACGGCCACGCCAGACCTAAGCTCAGACACCGTCTCCGGCTTCGGGCCGCCGAACAGCAGTCTCAAGCTCACCCTCCACGGTTGCCATGACGGATGGTCAGACGAGCTGGATTGCCCGCAATGGGTGACAACCGACGGTGCGGGCGACTATAGCGCTGGCCCCTTCCTGTATCACACGCGCGAGATCAGCGGTGGAAGCTCGGTCTGGGTCACCCGCACCTGTGACATCGTCGCCGGCACCACCGGCCAGGTCAACTATATCAGCCCTGATTTCAACGTCAACTCTATCAGCTATGGCGCTCCCCAGGTCAAGGTTCAGGAGAACGCCCGGCGGGTAGAGGGCGTTGTGGCGGTGAATGGCTACAGCGTGACGGTGACGCTCAAGGACCCATCCGGGGCGGTCAAGTCCACGCGGACGACGTGGTCGAGCACCGGCTTAAGATACCTGGTCAATCTCACGGCTACCATCCGGCCCAGTGACACAGTAGAAGTGAGCAGCGGCGGGGCCACCACGCTCGTCTTTGTAGAGCCGCTGGCGGCCCGGCTGGATCCCGATAACGACCGGGTCACGGGTCTCGGCCCGGCCAACGAGGCTGTGCCTATCGAGCTCCGCACCTACGACGAGGTGGGGATGGCGAGCACCTATACCAGCACGGCCAACGTGGACGCGCATGGATTGTTCACAGTCAGCACTTTCTACCGCTATGGCTCTGGCCCACAGGCGGTTGACATCCAGCCCGGCGATAATGGCACGCTGCGCTATACCAACGCCGATGGCAACCAGGTCACTCTCAACTTTGGGCAGATTGTCTAC
>JAFGFO010000140.1 GCA_016931085.1 Thermoflexales bacterium | reverse complement strand
GCGCGCCTGGTGCTGCCGCCGACCAACAGCGTCGAGCTGGCCCAACGCGCTCTGGGCGATCTCCCGGTGGGAGGCAAGACCCCGCTTTCGGCTGGGCTCGATATGGCCCAGCAGGTGCTGGCCCAAGAAATGCGCCAGCACCCCGAGGTGATGCCCTTGCTGATCGTGCTGACCGATGGCGCCGGCAATGTCGCGATGGGCAGCCTGCCACCCCAGGAAGAAGCACACCGGATCGCCGAGGCCATCGCGGCCGAGAAAACTCGATCCGTGGTGATCAACATGGAGCACATCGCTTTTGACCAGGGCTTGGCAGCCGAGCTGGCCCTTCACCTGCACGCACCGTGCTATACCTTGCACGAGCTCAAGGCCGAGTCACTGTATCGCACGGTGAGAGACGAGCTGGGCGGCGGGGGATGAAACCTGCCACCTGCTGCCTGAAACCTGTAATTTGTAACCCTTTATGAATCTGTTTACTGGCTTTCTTGCCCTGGCTGGCCTGGTGGCCTTGTTGGTATTGGGCTTGATCTTGCTTCGCCGCCGTGAAAGTCGGCTGGCGCTGGTCAGCCGCGTGCGCGAGCTCGAGTCGCTGGTCGAGATTGGCCGGGCCTTATCGGTGGCCGAGCTGGAGGTCGACGCCCTGTGCGAGCTGATCCTCGACCAGGCTAGCCGGATCGTGGACACATCCACGTTCCAGATTGGCCTGTTCGAGGGCGAGGCTTACCACATCAAGCTCTGGCAAGTTGAAAACAAGCGCCAGCCGCCCGAGATATTTGACCTGAGCGAGGGCGTTGGCATCGTCGTCTGGGTGCGGCGCACCGGCCAGTCCTTGTTGGTGCACGATTTCGAGCGCGAAGCGGACACGCTGCCTGCTCGCCCCCGCTATATCAGCCTGTCCGCGCCTCGTTCGGCGGTGTTTGTCCCCTTACTATGCGCCGCACGGGCAGATTCTGGACCTTTTGGATTACCTGAGCGGGCTGAAAAAGCCCCAATCTCGGCCAGGCATAGTATGGCCAGCTCTGACGTGATTGGCGTGGTCGCCATCCAAAGCTATGTGCCCGACGCATTCTCCGAAGCGCACACCCGCTTGCTTTCAATCATTGCCAACCAGGCCGCGCTCGCCATCAGCAATGCTCGCCTGTACGAAGCCGAGCGCGAACAAGCCTGGATGTCGACGGCTCTGCTGCAAGTGGCCGAAGCGACAACCCGCGCGAGCAGCCTGGACGAGATCTTGACCACCGTCGTGCGCCTCACACCGATGTTGTCGGGCGTGGATCGCTGCGGTATCTTGCTGTGGGATGCGGAGCGCAGCGCGTTCTACGGTGCGCACGCTTATGGCCTGCCGCGCCCGCAAAAAAACGTTTTTGAAAACTGGCAGGTGCAGCCAGGCGACTGGTGGGCGCTGGGTGAAATGCAAGATACCCACGCCCCCACTCTGGTGGATGAATCAGAGCCGCAGTTGGAAGCCGCTTTTGGCGCAGTCGTCACGCTGATGGTGCCGTTGGTGACGCGCCGCCAGCCCAGCCTCTCCGGCGTGGCCCAGGATGGCTGCCTGGCCGGCATCATGTTGGTGGGAGCACGCACGGACGACACCTTCAACGTGAGAGCTGGAGACAATGCCATCCATCGCGCTCAGATGATCGCCGGCATCGCCAACCAGGCCACCCTGGCCATCGAGACCTCCCAACTGGCGGCGGCCCAACGTGAAGAGGCATGGGTGAATACCGCCCTGCTTCAGGTGGCCGAGGCGGTCGGCAGCCAGGTCGAGTTGTCGCAAGTCCTCACCACCATCGTCCGGCTGACGCCTTTGCTGGTGGGCGTGGAAACTTGCCTGATCTTTTTGTGGGACGGCCAGGCCAGCGTCTACACCCCCGGCGCGGCCTATGGTCTGTCGCGCGGTGAGTTGGCAACCTTTCACGCCTTGCGCATTCCCGGCGAGGAGTGGCCACTCGACCTGGCCGATACGGCCTCCAGCCTGCCGCCTAGCCTGATCGACGTGCTCCCTTTGCGTTCACCGCTGACCATGCCGCTGCGTTCCAAAGGCAGCGTTGTGGGTGTGATGCTCGTCACGGGCACCCCACCCTCGCTGGCCCAGGCGGGACGCCCGGCCAATATCTTGTTGGGCATCGCCCACCAGGCGGCTATCGCTATTGAGAATGTGAACCTCATCCGCCAGTTGGCGGCGCGGGAAGGGCTGGAACGTGAGATCAGACTGGCGCGCACCATCCAGACCAGCTTTTTGCCCTCGAGCTGCCCAGAGGTGCCCGGCTGGGACGTGGCGGCCTTCTGGCAGGCAGCCCGCCAGGTGGGGGGTGATTTTTACGACTTTATCCCGCGCCCGCGCGATCATTACGCCCTGGTGATTGCCGACGTGGCCGATAAAGGCGTGCCGGCGGCCTTGTTTATGGCCTTGTGCCGTACTCTCGTGCGCGCTGCTACGTTGGGTAGAGATCGCTTGCCGGGCGAGGCCCTGGCGCGCGCCAACGCCATGATCCTGTCAGACGCGCGTCACTCTGACCTGTTCGTGACGATGGTCATGGCTAATCTGTCACCGGTTGGCCGAGTCACGCTGGCCAACGCCGGCCACAACCCACCGATGGTCGTGCGCTGTAACAATAACTCGGCCGGCGCGCCCGCCGAGGAAGAAGGCGGACACGAACACGTCGAATACCTGACCAAGCACGGCGTCGCTATGGGGGTGATTGAGAACATCCGGCTCGAGAATCATACCATCCGCCTGCATGCCGGCGATGTGCTGCTCCTGTACACGGACGGCCTGCCCGACGCGCTGAACAGCCAGGGCGAAGAGTTTGGCATGGATCGGTTAGAGGCCTGTGTCATGGCCAGTATAGATCAGCCGGTGAGCGCCATCGTCCAGGCCATCCACCAGGCCCTGACCGCCTTTGTCGGCGGCGAGCCACCCTTCGACGACCAGACCATGGTCGTGGCCAAGCGCCTGGTCTAGGGCGTGGCCGACGGGACGGGCGTGTCGCTAGGCTGGGGCGTGCTGGACGGCTGCACGCCAGGCGTGTCGCTAGGCTGGGGCGTGCTGGACGGCGTCGTGCTGGGCGTGTCGCTGGGCAACAGGGTGTCAGTCGGCTGCGGCGTCCAGGAAGGGCTAACCGCTGGCGTAGGCGTCTTGCTTGGCCCCGGCGTAAAGGTGGCCGTCACAGATGCCGGCGTCACTGTCTCCGTCAGGATAGGCGCAGGCGTGTCGGTGGGCGTAGGTGTATCGCTTGGCTGCGGTGAAGGCGTCGGCGTGGGCACGAGCGGCGTGGGTGTGGCAAAAGACACCGGCGGTACGTACAGTACCTGGCCCGCACGCAGGTCGGAGGTGTCGAGGCAGTTGGCCGCGGCCAGGGCATTCACCGTCGTCTGGTAACGCACTGACAGGCCGTAGAGCGTATCGCCCCGCAGCACAACGTACTTGACCCAGTTGGCTGGAGGCCCACTGCAGCGGGTCGGCACAGGCGTGGGCCCCTGCGTCGGGGGAGGCGGAAGATAGACGAGTTGCCCCGCGATCAAGTCCGTCTCGCCCAGGCAATTGCCCTGGATCAACACGAACGTGCTCGTGCCGGCTGTCGAGGCCAGGCTGGATAAGGTGTCGCCGGCTTTCACGGTGTAGGCCGCCCAACCCAAGGGGATGCTACACGTCACCGTTGGAGTCGCCGAAGGCGCAGCGGAAGGCTCAGGCGTGGAGCTGGGGAGCACGCTGGTGATGGGAGGAGGCGTCACGACGGCCACCGACGGCACCGGGCTAGGCGTCGCGAGCTGGGTTGGCGGCAGCGCCTCTTGGGTTGAGAGGATAAAGCTGCCCAGGACGGTGGCCAAGACGATCAAGACCCCTAGCACCCCACCAGCGAGCCGCTGCCAGTCGCTATTCCCCCAGCCGGGTGACGATGAAGCATTTTTAGACGCGGACGAACGCTCGGCTTGTGACTCGTTCATGTTATTTCTCCTGTGCCGCTTTGCCGGCTTGGGCTTGCGCGGCGACCTCGTTTTGTAACTGCACCAGGGCAACCAGGTCATCCACGCGCTTGCTGTATTGGGCGCTTTGGCGCCGGGCCGCCTCAAGCTCGGCTTTCGCCTGCTGTAATTGGACCTGCACGGCCTCGAGCGCAGCTCCCGCCTCGGCCTGCGAGCTGGCCGAGCTTTTTTCAAGCTGGGCCAACTGCTGGCCCAACTCCGCCTGGTGCAGCCGGGCCGCTTGCAGCGCATGAGCGGCGTATACAGCATCGCCCAGGCGGGCGGCATGTACCTGGATGCTTCGCACGAGCTGAGGCGGCCAGCCAGGCTCGGCCTGAGCCTGGCCCACGATGAGGACCCCCAACGCTTGCCGGGCGTGAACCATCGGCTCGACCCACAGCGGGATAGGCGATTCCAAGCCCAGGCAGCCGGCTAGCTCTGCCGCCGGCTCGCTCGGATAGTCGAGTGGCAGACCCTGCTTGTGCGTAATAGCGTGCTTGATGGCCGGCTGCGCGTCCAGGCGGAAGGTCTCGCCACGGGCCACCGCCGCAGCCGGACGCCGGACGGCGGGCAATTCGACGGTCTCGGCCTGCTCGCCTGGCACACCCACGGCGACGAGACCCAGGCCCGGCAAGCTGGCTGGCATGGCCGCCGCCGCTTGCCGCAATGCCTCACCTGGATCGCTGCTTAGCGCCACTTGCTGAAGTGCCTCAAAGAGCGGCCACGGATCGCCCCCTGCGCCCGGCCTGGCCAGGTAGGCTGAGCTGGGGCGATCGATCACATGCTGGTACACCGAGACTGCCAGCAGCGGATAGGCGATAAAAGTTGCCAGCCGAGGCCAGCCGGCCAGGAAGCCCGGCTCGGTGAAAAAAGTGTGAGCCAGGTGAGCGGCGAAAATAAGGCCAAAAGCAGCCAGGCTTTGCCCCCAGCCCCCATCCCACTCCTCGGATTGGTCGCCGCGCCCGCCAGGCCGGCCGCTCCACAAGCCGGCCAGGGCCAAGGCGGCCAGCCCCGCTCCCCACACCCCCCAGGCCACGTCCGCCGGCGTCCCGTTAACCGTTTCCCCCTGGCTGGCAAGCCGGTACCAGTTGGGGGCCAGGAAGGCCCAGGTCAAAAGGGCCACAAGCGGGTTGGCCACGACGAGCGCGTAGACTGCCCGGCGCGAGTTTTGCCAACGAGGCACGAAGGCCCAGGCCAACAGCCCCAGCCCGGCGGCGCTCAGCCAGCGTTCCAGGAGAGGGGCGACCGTGATGGACGGGATGCCACTCACGCGAGTGACCAACACAGCGCCGATCAATACGACCTGGCCACCACTCAAGGCCAGCCCAACCCACAAGACGCGCCGCAGCGAGCGTGTGTCCTGGGAGCGACGTCTGCCGCTGATGGCCAGCCCTACCATGACCTCGATGGCGAACAGGACGACCAGGTGATAAACCAGGTCGCCAGGCCAGGTGGTGAATAGCTGTGTGAGTTGTGACATAGTCTCCTTTAGAAACCGAGTTTTTCCCTCCCCCTATGGGGTGCAAGGCAAAAGACTCGGTTTCTTTGGACGCAGCGACACGGCTCCCGCCTCGATCGGCAAGTGCAGCGTGAACGTGGCGCCCGGACAGCCCTCGACTGGGCCACTTTCAGGCTGCTCGGTGGCTGGGCTGTCGGCCCACAGTTTCCCGCCCTGGGCGATGGCCAGGGCGCGTGCCACTGTCAAGCCTAGCCCCAGGCCCCCCGCCTCGACCTGCAGCGGGTTGCCGGCGCGGTAGAAGCGTTCAAAGACACGCTCGATATCCTCGGGCGCGATGCCCACGCCGGTATCGCTGACGGCCAGGGCAACCCCGGCTGGCTGCTTGGCCAGCCCGTCATAAACGGGGCGCAGTGATATCACGAGATGGCCGGGGGCCGGCGTATAGCGCAGCGCATTGTTCACCAGCTCGTCAATGATTTGCCGGGTGCGCTCCGGGTGGGCGTATGCCGGCGGCGTTCCCGGCTCGACCTTGAGCGTGACGGTGAACCCACTTGCCTCGATCCGCTTTTGAAACGACTCTAAAACCGTGTCAACTGTCTGGCCTATATCAAACGCTTGGGCCGCGCCAGGCTGCCCGCCGCGTTCCAGCTCGGAATACTGGATGACGGCGTTGATCAGATGGATGAGATGGGCAGCCTGGCTGCAAATCTTGCTGACAAACTGTTGTTGTGTCGCGCTCAGCTCGCCGGTGGCGCCGGTGTTCATCAAGTCGGCGTAGCCCTTGATCGCCGTCAGCGGTGTGCGCAGCTCGTGCGAGATCGTGGCGATGAACTCGGTTTTGGCCAGCTCGGCCTGGCGTTCGCGCGTGACGTCGCGCAGCACAGCCACCACTCCCAACAGCTCGCCCGAAGCCGTCTGCACCGGTGCCAGACTGGTTTGCACCAAGCGCTGGCTGATCTCAAAGTCCATGCGCACGGTCTCGAGCAGCGAAGCGTCATCCGAGGTGCGGAACACGCTTAACGGCAGCGGGATGATCGAAGCGAAAACTTTTTCGGACACTTTGCCGATCAGCTCGGAACGCGACATGCCCAGGATGTTGGAAGCGGCCGCGTTGGCCAGGATGATCACGTCGTCTTTGTCTGTCACCACCACGCCGTCGGCAATGCTTTCCAGGATGGCGGCCCGTTGGCTGGCCTCTTCTTCACGGACGGTCAACAAGCGGGCCAGGTTCTTGGCCTGGTTGTTCATGTGATGGTACATGCGAATGTTTTCGAGCGCCGTGGCGATTTGCGCCCCCATGGCGTCCAGCAGACGCCCGGCGCCCTCGCCCAGTGGCTTGTCATGGGTATTGCCCACGACAATCACGCCGATGGTGCGATCCTGGCTTGTCATAGGCTGGATCATCGCCGGCCCGATTTCCCCCTCGTCCAACAACTTGGACAATGGGTGATCCGGCCCGGCCGGGACATCGAGGATAGCCTGTTGGTTATCGCGCACAGCTTGTGCAATGGCCGGCTGAGAGTCGAGCGGGAAAGCGCTCGAGTAGCCCTCGGCGCGAGGAGGGTAGGTGGCCATCACGCCCAAGGTTTGATCGGCGTCGTCTCCAATCAGCGCCACCACCGCTACATCGGCGCCGGTGCCCAGCGCGATGCGCTCGACGGCTGCGCCCAACATATCGGATACGCCGGTTGTCGAAATCAGGGCCGTGCTAGACTGCAAGAGGGTAAACAGTTGCTGCGTCTGGCGCAGCGCGTGCTGGCTAAAGCTTTGCAGCTCTTGCTCGGCGCTTTCCAGCTCGCGCATCATCTGGCGTGTAATCGTGACCGGCAGCGTGATAAAGGCAGCCAGCCACAGCGCCCGGCCGAGCGGCTCGAAGCCTAGACCCCACACCAAGGCGCTCAGGCTGAGCGCGCTCAGCACGCCGACGAGAACCGGCCGGCGCTCCGTCGAGCGCAACGCCAGCCCAAGCGCGCCAAGCCCTGTCCCTAGCGCGCTAAGCAGCCCCCAAGCCAAAAGCGTCCAGCCCGGTTCGGTCGATGATCCCAGCCAGCTCAGCCAGGCCGGGATACTCAGCAAAAGCGGGGCGAGCACAGCCACCAACGGCCATACACGCTGGGCGAGGAGCTGTGCCAAAGCCTGGCGCAGGGGGAGAAAGGGTGCCACCAGGCCCCAGCCGGCGAGCAGCGCGCAGGCGCCGTCCAACGCGTGCGCCAGGGGTGGGGGAGTGAGCGCCCCCAAGGCCAGGACGGCCAGCACGAATTGGGCGAACGCGATACTGCCAAAGGCGATCCAGACCGTCCGGAAGCGGCTCTCGGATCGCTGCTGCCACATTTGACGGGCCAACAAGGCCGTGATCGCACCAGCGGTGGCCATTGCCAGGTGCCACACTACGCTCCAGCTTTGCACGTTGTCAGCAAGCATGTTTGGGACTCCATATCTCTTGATTATACTACGCTGAGGACATTTGTACAACAGGTACCCCATCCCCTCACCTGTTTCGCTTGACGGACATGCGCAGTAAGAATATACTATGGGTGGGAACGACTGCGTTAGTTCAAGGTAAATACCCGGAATGGGATATATAGATCGAGTGCTTCTGGTGAATAACAAAGGATAAAATGAATACGCAATTGGGTTATTTGATCACGCCTATCTCATTGGTAGATGTAACACTTACAGACGATTTCTGGGCCAGGCGCATCGAAACCAACAGAGCCGTCACCATTCCATTCGGCTTTAAGAAATGCGAAGAAGAGGGGAGAATAAGAAACTTTGAGAAAGCGGGCGGCCTGCTCGACGGAGAGTATGAAGGGAAAATGCCTTTTGACGATTCTGACGTCTATAAGATCATCGAAGGCGCTTCCTATTCCCTATCCACCTATCCTGACCACGAGCTGGAGTGCTATATGGATGATATTATCCGGAAAATTGCTGCAGCACAGGAGGAGGACGGCTATCTCTGCACCTGGAAGACGATCAGCCCCAATACAAGCCCGGCCGCCTGGGTTAAACCAGGCCCGCGTTGGTATTACTTGAGATTCAGTCATGAACTATACAATTTGGGGCATCTGTACGAGGCCACTTACGCTCACTATTATGCGACCGGCAAGTCAAATCTCCTCAACATCGCGTTAAAAAGTGCCGATCTCATTGTCGAGACTTTCGGTCCCGGCAAAAAACTCGACGTCCCCGGCCACCAGATTATTGAAACTGGCCTGGTAAAATTATACAAAATCACACAGCAACAAAAATATCTCGATATGGCCAAGTTCTTTCTGGATCAACGAGGTAATGCTGAGGGGGGGCGCGAGCTTTCTGGCCCATACAGCCAGGACCATAAGCCAGTCGTCGAACAAGATGAAGCGGTCGGGCACGCTGTACGGGCCGTCTATATGTACACCGGGATGGCCGATATCGCCGGCATTATGCACGATGCGAGTTATTTGAATGCGATCGATCGCCTGTGGGAAAATGTGGTCTCCAAAAAGTTGTACCTCACAGGCGGCATCGGCGCTCGCCATCAAGGCGAAGCTTTTGGTGACGATTACGAACTGCCGAACCTGACAGCTTATAATGAAACCTGCGCCGCCATCGGAAATATCTACTGGAACCATCGCATGTTTTTATTGCACGGCCATGCTAAATATATCGACGTCCTGGAACGCAGTCTCTACAACGGCATGATATCGGGCGTGGCGCTGAGTGGCGACTTGTTTTTCTATCCCAATTGCCTGGAGTCAGACGGAAAATACGCGTTTAATATGGGCGCATTGACTCGACAACCATGGTTTGATTGCTCTTGTTGCCCGTCAAACATCATGCGTTTTATCCCCTCAGTGCCCGGTTATGTCTATGCCGTTCGAAACAATTCGCTGTACGTCAATCTTTTTATGAGCGGCAAGGCCCATGTCCAAATGGATCATACTACTGTAGAGATCACTCAGGAAACGCTGTATCCATGGGAAGGGAAGATCGTTATCGAGCTAAATCCTGAGACCAATGCGAGATTCGCGGTGAATATCCGTATCCCTGGCTGGACGTCAGCCTGGCCGCTGCCCAACGATTTATATGCTTATTTGAATGCAAGCCCGGAAAATGTCACGCTCAAATTGAACGGCCAGGCCATCGATCTCCATATGGAAAAGGGATTTGCCGTCATCGATCGGGAATGGTCGAAAGGGGACATCGTCGAGCTGAATCTCCCCATGCCGGTCCGCCGGGTCGTGTCCCACGAGCAAGTGGCAGAAAACCGCAACAAGGTCGCCCTGGTCCGCGGCCCACTCGTTTACTGTGCTGAAGGGGTCGATAACGATGGGCACGTTCTCGATCTCGTGATTCCCGACGATGCCGAACTTGGTGCGGTCGTCTTCGACCGCCGCTGTCAGCAGGATTTGTTGGGTGGGGTCACTGTCATAACGGGAAAGGTGTCGGACAAATCTGGGAAAACCAGAAAATTAGTAGCTATTCCCTACTACGCATGGTCACATCGTGGACCAGGAGAGATGATCGTCTGGTTTCCGGGAAAAGCTGCTTGATCCGTAGTGTGCCTTGCGCGACGAGGAGTGTTAGTGTATACTGGCGGGGATGCCGACCAACCGCAAGCTCAAGTCTGATACCCACCCCTCTCTGTCCCGGCGCCGCTTCCTGCACGTGCTGGGAGGCGGGCTGGGCGGGGCGCTGGGCGCCGCCGCCGCCGCCGGCTGCACGCCGCAAGCCAGCCTGTCCTCAAAAGAGCCCCCCCTGTACGTGGACGACGGCCTGGGCTGGCCCGTGTTCCGCGGCCCCTACTTGCAGCGCCAGGCCAACATCGCGGCCTTGGTGCTGGACGCCGATGGTGGGACGTTGAGCCAGTTGTGCGAGCGCTGCCTCAATGCCCCTGCAGGCGGGCAGGTTCATTACACCCCGCTGGCCCCCTACGTGCTGCTGCTCTTCGCCGACATGATCGTGTCGTCCCTGGACGAGCGCGACCGGGAGCTGGGTTGGATGCGCGAGGCCGAGCTGAGCTTTTGGCTGCCCACGCTCGCCCACAGACGCCTGGCAGGGGTGTGGATGCCCGATCACATCGCCTGGTTCTTGCCCTACCTGTTCGTGGATAACCCCTACGCGATCGCCACCGGCCGCGAGGTGTACGGCTTCCCCAAGACCTTCGGATGCTTTGAAAAGCCGGCCCGTATGGACCGGCCCGAGTTGAGCCTCGACGTGTGGGGCTTCGAGCGCTTTGGACCTGCGGCGGAGGGCAAGCTGCAGCGATTGCTGGAGATTCGCCAGGCCGGCGAGACGGGCGCGGAGGAGGAGCAGGTTGGCTTGGGCAGTTGGGACGAGCTGCGGGCCAGGCTGGAGAAGGTGTTGGGGGCTGGCGCCGAGACCCTCACCCCAACGCCCCCGCCTGATCTCTCCGGCCCGGATGTGCCGCTGGTCTTTTTGAAGCAATTCCGCGCTGCGGCCGACACGCGGCGCGCGTGTTACCAGGCCATCGTGGAGGCCCGCGCGCGCGTGCAGGCCTTTCGCAAGGGCGGGGTGCTCAAAGAGGCGTACCAGGTGAATTTCAGCCACCTGGAAAGTCTCCCGCTGCCCCAGGCCTTGGGGCTGGCCGGCGATGATGGACAGGCCGGGGGGCCAAGCGTGCCGGCGCGGACGGCCTTGTGGATCGAGCTGGATTTCAGCCTGGGCGAGGGCGTCGAGCTGTGGCGGGCCTAAATCTTGGTGTGACCCAATGTGGTTGAGGCGTAGGGGCAGACCCCCGTGCCTGCCCCTGCTATGTTATGCCCGCCGGGCCAGGCGGCGAAGAGCCTGGAACAAGCCGCGCATCCAACCCTCGATCAGGCTGGCCAACGGCTCTGGCGGCGGTGGCTCCAACACGCACCAGGCCGGCTTGCCCCGCTCGGCCAGCACGGCGTTGGCCGCCTTGATCGCGCTCACGCAGGCGCGTTCCAGGAAGAGCGCCGGGCTGCGGTCGCGTACCCAATCGCCACAGCACAAAAGCCCTGGCCACGCCGTGGAGATGGCCAGGTGCTCTTGGGTGGGGCCGATGTCCAGCAGGGTGTGAGTCGCTTCGTTGCGGGCGAGCGCCGCGTGGAGCAGATGCCCTTTCAACTCAGGCCAGGCGCGTTCCACGTCGGCCACCGCTCGCTCTAGCAGCGCCTCGTCAGGCATGGCCAACACTTCCGGCGGGCCATACACATGCGCTTCGATCGCGCTGCCGCCGCTGATACGCCCCCACTCGATGTAATCGTTATAGATGCGATGCAGCCAGAAAAAGTTGTCCAGGATCGAGTTGCCGGTAAAAATGCCCGCCTCGTACGAGAGACACGGCGCGCGGCTGAACCACAAGCGTACGATGTTGGTGGGGATGCCGGCTGGCAGCCGCAAGCCGTTGGCCAGCTCGGCCGTGGGAGGGCTGGCGCGAAGCAGCGCCTCGGTCGATGGGGCGTCGGTGGCCAGGATGACGTGAGGCGCTCGCTGCTTGCAGGCGGTGGTCGAGGGGGCTTGCTCCCAAGCCACCTCCCATAGCTCCGCCTGCCGCTCCAGCCTCACGACTGTGGCGCCCAGCCGCAGTTCCCCCCCATGCGCCGCCAACGCCGTCGCCAACGGCGCGATCACGCTGCTGCCGCTGTCATCGGGGAGATAGGAAAAGGCCCAATCGTCGCGCCGGCGTAGAGTGTAAAAACGCAGGAAAGCGATAAAGCTCAAGGCGGGCAACTGCTCCAGTGAGGCTGGGATGGCATTGCGCGTCAGGCCGAGGCACATCTCGCTCAGCTTGGGAGACCAGTGACGGCAGTACTCGGCCATGCTAAAGTTCAGGCGCGGCCGGTCTTTTTCCAGAGGATCGATGGACAGGGCCACCAAGATGCCTGCCAGCGCGTGCGGCAGTGAGAGCAAATCCTGGCCATTGAGCATGGCCAGGAAACGCGGCCGGACGAACAAGCCCAGGTAGTGAAACGGCGCCGGCACCCAACTGTGGCGCACGGCCGTGCCGATCGCCGCCCAGCGCACCTTGGAGCGATCTGCGTGGATCCAGGCTTCCTGCCGGGCCGGGACGAGAACCGGCCGGATGCGGTGGCGGGCTAGCATAGCCTGCAAATTGCGATAAGGCGACCAGATGCCGTGGACGCCGTGCTCGGTCCGGAAGCGCCAGGTTCGCCCGGCCTGACCGAACTCGACGGGGGGACCCCCTTTGAGTCGCCCGCCAGCCTGCTGGGGATCGGCTTCCAGCACGAGTGGGCGCAAACCGCGCTCTGCCAGGTGAAGCGCCGCCGTCAGCCCGGCTACTCCCCCACCGATGATTACGGCGTCATAGTTGGTTTCGTCTTGTGACACTTGTACACTCTATCTGATCCGCGGGCTACCCCCTAGCCCGGCGCATAGTCGTGAATGCGCCCGCGGCGCGAGGGGGCGAACACCACTAGCTCGCGCAGCAGCGCCAGGGGACGGGCCTGCATCAGCGAAGGTTCCGCATAGCACTGCTGGTAGCAACTGCCGCACGTCAGCGGCGGGAGGCCATAGCGCGCCACCGCCCGTTCCACGGCCACTTGCCAATCGCCCGCCTCCAGCAGGTTGACATCTCGTCCCCCGTGAGCGTCACCGCCGCGCTCGATGGGCCGGCAGGGATAGACCAGGCCGCCGTCCGGCATCACGCGAGGCACCAGGAGCGGGTAGCAAGCGAAAGGCTCGAACGTGAGCATCGACTTGAGATAGGCCATACTGCCCAAGATGGGCGCCCCCCCCAGCTTGAGATCGATGACGTGCGACACAAAGCTGCGGTAGGCATTGGAGGCCAGCAGCTCGTAATGCGGCCAGTTGTTCACCGCTTGGGGCGAAAACGAGAACAAGATGCCGTGAGCGACACAAAAGTCGAGCACGTTCAAGGCTGCCCCAAGCGCGTCCGGCATAACGACGCAGTGGGCCGCCATCTGGAAGCCGAGTTTTTCCTGCTGCCGTGCTGTGGCGGCGACAGCCTTCAAGATGCGACGCGCCACGTCCGCCTCCACCCCCAGCGTCTGGTGCCATGTACCTGGATCTACGCTGTCCAGGCTGACGACCAGGCGATCCAGCTCACCCAACAGGCCAGCCTGCTCCGCCAGCAAGAGGCCATTGGTGATCAAGCTCAGGTGCTTAAAGTGCAGCTCGCGCCGGGCGTATGTCACCAGGGCCTGGATATCGGGGTAAAGCAGCGGCTCCCCGCCGGTGAATATGAGGCTGCCGGTGGCTCTTCGGATGATCGCCAGCAGCCGGCGGGCGTCCGTCAGGGACAGGGGAGGGCTCTGTTCGGCGTTGCGCTGCCGGCCAAAATCCTCGCAGTAGGCGCAGGCCAGGTTGCAGCATGTGGTGATGCAGTACGAGACGGCCAGCGGGTCCGGCAAGCGGGAGCCACGCAGCAAGCGCCACAGATTGGTGAAATAGTTAGACAGCACTTTTCCAAACATACAATGGCTCATAGTATATCATGACTCGAGTGCAGTGCCAATTCGAGCCTGTAGTGCTGATTTTGTCAGTCAACCAGATATGCAGACTCGCTCGCGATCATACCTGGATGTATTGTAACAGCACAACCGGCCGTGACCGAGTCTCACGGTAGAAAAAGTTTTCAATCCCGCGATGTAAATTTTGGCTTCCACGTTTATACAGGCGCTTGATCTCGTTGCGACTGGCAGGTAACAGGTCCCCAGCCTCATCCAAGTGTCCAAAGCCACGGCTGACGATCTGCGGCTCACCTACCAATTGTCGCTTTTTGTTCACTGGGAGGAAAGCAGCGATAAATCCATCCTGGGAGAGACGCTGGCGATCGCGCATCACGCCCTCGCCAATTTCGCCGACCAGGCTTCCGTCTACCAACACATCCTCCAGATGCATGGCCTTCTCCGTCCAAGCTTTTTGCCCATCACTCGCCCAGGGCGTACCCTCCTTGAGGATGAAAACACGTTCAGCTTGGATGCCTGCCTCCAGAGCCAGTTGCTTGTGCAAATAGAGGTGCCGGGGTTCGCCGTGTACCGGGATCAAGTACTTGGGGTTGACCGCCTTGAGCATGGCACGCATATCTTCCTGGTTTCCGTGGCCCGAGACGTGGACGCTTGCCATGGCCCCATAGATCACCTTTGCCCCCCGTTCGAATAGCTTGTTGATCATCCGGCTGACATCCTCCTCATTGCCCGGGATTGTGCCGCCGGAGATGATGATCGTGTCACCGTGCCCGATCTTGACCTGGCCATGATCTCCGTTTGCCATTCTGTCCAACGCCGAACGCGGTTCTCCCTGCGAACCGGTCGAGAGAATGAGCAGTTTGCCGCCGGCTATACGCTTTTGGGCATCGACAATCAGATCGTCAGGTACCTGGAGATAGCCCATCTCACGGGCCAGCTCGACAGTCTCCACCAGGCTGCGCCCGGTGAGGGCCACCTGCCGTCCATGTTTCTGAGCCAGGTCCATGATCTCTTGCAGACGTGCCACCAGAGAGGAAAATGTAGCGATAATGATTCGCTGCCCCTTGGCCTGGAGGAACAAGCCGTCCAGGGTTTCGCGCACAACCCGTTCGGTTTGTGTGCGTCCCGGCTTGTCGGCATTGGTGCTATCCCCAAGCATAGCCAGCACGCCTCCCCGAGTCAGCTTGCGGAGGGTTTCTAAATCTGTCGTGCGGCCGCCGGCCGGGGTCTCGTCCAATTTATAATCGCCTGTGTGCACGATCTTGCCAACAGGTGTTTCGATCACCAGCCCAACCGCGTCCGGGATGGAGTGGGCAACTGAAAATGGGTTGACTCGAAATGGGCCGAATGGGTGCTGGCTCGCCGGGTGCAACACGCCAAGCTCTGCCTGGTGAAGCAGCTTCTTTTCAGCCAGTTGCTTTTCAACCAATCCCAGCGTCAATGGCGTTCCGTAAATGGATGTCTTGACATGCTGCAGCAGATACGGCAGCGCGCCGATGTGATCCATGTGACCGTGCGTCAGGATGATAGCGTGCAGCTTGTCTTGATTCTTGATGACGTAATCGAAATCCGGCAGCACCAGGTCGATGCCGTACATGTCATTTGCCGGGAACATTACGCCGCAGTCAACGAGCACTAGGTGGCGGCCGTACTCGTACACTGTCATATTCTTTCCAATTCCATCCAGGCCGCCGAGGGGAATGATTCGTAAATTTTTTGTCATAGTCTTCCTTGTATTTTTATTTAATCGATAGGCCGGAGTGCAGATGCTTAAAAAAAACCGCCCAGGCAAAATAAGCCCGAGCGGTTGATATGGTTCAAAACAGACTTGCTTACTACGTCCTACGATTCAGATTATACCACGCTTTCTATTTGTTGTCCAGGCGCAGTTTTTCAGTTGACCCCATGGTGATACTGATGTATACTGCTTGATAGCTGGCACGTGAGTACACGGAGAGAAACCATGGCCGAAATTCTCGAAACAAAGGGACTGAGCAAGCAGTACCAGATGGGTGAAGTGATGGTCGACGCGCTGCGCGGCGTTGACTTCCAGGTGCAAAAAGGCCAGTTCGTGGCCATCATGGGGCCATCGGGCGCCGGCAAGTCCACGCTGCTGCACCTGCTGGGCGGGCTGGACTCGCCCAGCGACGGCGACGTGCTGCTGGGCGGCAAGCGCCTGGCCCACCTCAGCGATGACCAGATCACCATCGTGCGCCGGCGCGAGGTAGGCTTTATCTTCCAGTTCTACAACCTGCTGCCCACGCTGACGGCGGCCGAAAACGTAGCGCTGCCGCTGCTGATCGACGGCAAGCGCGGCGAGGATTACGCAGCCAAGGTGGACGAGCTGCTCGAGCTGGTCGGCCTGGGCGATCGCCGCGATCACAAGCCCGACCAACTGTCGGGCGGGCAGCAGCAGCGGGTGGCCATCGCGCGCGCCTTTGTAAACGATCCCAAGATCGTGCTGGCCGACGAGCCGACCGGCAACCTCGACTCCAAGTCGGGCACGGCCGTGCTCGAGCTGCTGCGCAAGACCTGCCAGGAGCTGGGCGCGACGGTGGCCATGGTGACGCACGACCCGCGCGCGGCCTCCTACGCCGACCGGGTGGTGTTCCTCAAAGACGGCCAGATCGTGCGCGAGCTGCCGTCGCGCGCGGGCGGCCACAGCCCAGATGAAATCCTGGCCGTGATGGGCGAACTCGAACTCTAGTCCCCTCCCCCAAATCTATACAATCCCTCCAGCGCGTCTCCAGAATTCCTCCAGAATGGTGGTGTAGAATGGTGGAAAACTACCAGGAGGAATTGCATGAACAAAAAAAGATGGCTTATCGTTGTAGCGGCTGTGCTGCTGGCCGGCTTGGGTTACGTTGGCTACGAGCTGACGCTAGGTATCCCGACTCGGCAGGCCCTTGCCCAGGCACCGGTGGGGGAAACAGCTAGTGTGGAGCGAGGCACGCTGCGGGTGACGGTTGACGCCAGCGGCAGCCTGGCGCCGAACGACGAGGTGGCGCTGGCGTTCCTTGCCGGCGGCCGCGTGACCGAGGTAGCCGTGAAAGTAGGTGACACGGTGCAGGTCGGTGACGTGCTGGCTCGCCTGGATGACGCCGATGCCCGCGAGGCCGTTGCCAACGCCGAGACGCAGGTGCGCCAGGCCGAGATCAACCTGGCGTCGGCGCGGGTCGAGGCGGAAGCCGGCTTGAAGCAGGCGAACCTGGCGTCGGCCCAGGCGGCATACGACGAATCCTCCACGCTGGCTGCCCACACCGGCGATCAGCTCACGTCGAAGCGGGTCAACCTGAAACAGGCTCAAGATCGCCTGGTCAATGCCCAAGAGGATTACACCAACACCTGGGACCCGGCCCGCGATTGGGAGCTTTATACGCCCATGCAGGACAGGTTGGAGAATGAACGTGAGACGACCGAGCAAGCGCTCAAAGACGCTCAAGACAATCTGCAAGTCGCGCAGGCCGATTATAATCTGGCGCTTGCCGGTGTCAGCAAGCGCGAGGTGCAGGACGCCCAGGCCAACGTGCTCAAAGCGCAAGTGGCCCTGGAGACCGCGCCGCTTGATCGGGAAGGGTTGGAACTCGCGCTTTCTCAGGCACAACTCAGCCTGACTTCGGCGCAGCGGGCGTTGGAAAAAACAGTCTTGACTGCGCCAGCAGGCGGTACCGTCACCACGCTGAACCTCCACACAGGTGAGATAGCGAACACCGGGCAAACTGCGATTGTGTTGAGCGACCTGGCGACGCTGGTCGTAGAGATCAAGCTCGACGAGACGGACATCGCGCGCCTTAGTGCGGGGCAAAAAGTTGTCGTGACGCTGGACGCTTTCGCTGACGTCGAACTGGCTGGCCAGGTGACCGAGATCGCGCCGGTGGCAGAGACTCAATCGGGTGTGGTGCTTTACCCGGTGGAGGTTCAACTGGCGCCAACCGATCTGCCCGTGCGCGCCGGGATGACGGCCGATGTAGAGATCGTCACCGCCAGCCGCGAGAACACGCTGATCGTCCCGCTGCGCGCCGTTCACACTGAGGGAGAGCAAGCTTACATAGACCGGCTGGCCGGCGACCAGACCGAGCGGGTAACGGTAGAGTTGGGAATGATGACTGACACTCAAGTCGAGATCACCGGCGGCCTGGCCGAAGGCGACAAGGTGATTGTGGTCGCCGCGCCCAGTGCCGAGAGGTCGCAAGGCTTTGGCCTGTTCGGTGGAATGAGGAATTGAGATGATCGAGATTGAGAATGTCACCAAGGTCTACCAGATGGGCGAGGTCAAGGTTCACGCTCTGTGTGGCGTGTCGCTCAAGATCGAGCCAGGCGAGTGGGTGGCGATTATGGGCAGCTCCGGCTCTGGCAAGTCCACGCTGATGCACATTATCGGCTGCCTGGATACGCCGACCTCGGGCCAGTACCGGCTGAACGGGGTCGAGGTAGGCGGTATGGACGACAATCAATTGGCGTCCGTTCGCAGCCATCAGATTGGCTTTGTTTTCCAAAGCTTTAACTTGCTCTCCCGCACCAGCGCGCTCAAGCAGGTGATGCTGCCGATGCAGTACGGGCGGAATGGCCGGCGAGTGTCTGTGACCGAGCGAAAGCAGCGGGCCGCCCAGGCGCTAGAGATGGTGGGGCTGGGCGACCGGGTGGATCACCAGCCGACCGAGTTGTCCGGCGGGCAGCAGCAGCGGGTGGCCATCGCGCGCGCCCTGGTCAACAACCCGGCCATCATCATGGCCGACGAGCCTACCGGCAACCTGGACTCGAAATCAGGCGCTGAAGTGATGGACATCTTGCGCCGCTTGCACGCGGAAAAGGGCATCACGGTGGTGATGGTCACCCACGACGAAGAGATCGGGGCCCAGGCCGGACGGATCGTGCGCCTGCGTGATGGGCAAATTACAGACCCTTAGGGTTTTCAAAACCCTAAGGGTCTATAGCTGGAGGAATAAGCATAATGGCAGTTATAGCGGACTTGATCGAAAATGTGCGCGTTGCCCTGGATGGATTGACGGCCAACAAGCTGCGCTCAAGCCTGACCATGCTCGGCATCATCATCGGTGTGGGAGCAGTGATCGCGTTGATGTCCATAGGCGCGGGGGCGCAGGCATCCATCACCGGCGAGATCAGCAGCATCGGCAGCAACCTGATCTTTGTGTCGCCCGGCGCCGTTCAGGGCGGGCCTGTGCAAGGGGCCTCCGGCAGCGCTACTACGCTCACCTACGACGACGCCAAGGCGATTGCCAATCCCATCAAGGTACCCGATGCGGTGGTGGTTGCTCCCCAATACAGCCGGAGCACCCAGGTCATCTTTGGCGATACCAACCTCAACTCACAGGTAATCGGGACAACGGGCGAGTACCTGGAGGCCTATGGGCTACAAGTTGCCAAGGGCAAGTTCATCGAGGAGAAGGACGTGGACAAGCGGGGCAACGTGGCCGTGCTGGGCTACCAGGCAGCGCAAGACCTCTTTGGCGGTTTCGACCCCATCGGGCAAAAGATCAAGGTGGCTCTTTCCGGCGAGGACGGCGGGCGGGTCGCGTTGACCGTGGTCGGCGTGCTGGAGGAGAAGGGCGACTCGATGATGAGCAGCGCGGATGACGCGGTGTTCGTGCCCATCTCGACGGCTCAGACCAAGCTCTTCAATGGGCGCAACGCCCGCGGGGAACTTGTGGTAACCCAAGTCAGCGTGGTGGCCGCTTCGGAGGAGCGGGCCGCAGCGGTCGAGAGTCAGATCGATGCGCTGCTGCTGGCGCGCCACGACCTTGGGACTGACGAGGACGCGGATTTTAGCGTGATGAGCCAGTCCGATATGCTCCAGATGGCCAATACTGTCACGAGCACTTTGACAGTTTTCCTGGGAGCTATCGCGGGCATCAGCTTGTTGGTGGGCGGCATCGGCATCATGAACATTATGCTGGTGTCGGTCACAGAGCGGACGCGCGAGATCGGCATCCGCAAAGCCGTGGGCGCGCGAAAAGTGGACATCTTGACCCAGTTTCTGTTGGAAGCGATGGCGTTGAGCGCACTGGGTGGCGTGATCGGCATCCTGCTGGGCACGGGCATCGCCCAACTGGTGACGCTGTCGGGGCTGCTCGAGTCGGTCGTCACGTTGAATTCGGTGGTGATGGCAGTGGGCTTTTCACTGGCCGTGGGGCTGTTCTTTGGCATCTATCCGGCCAACCAGGCCGCCGGCCTGAATCCCATCGAGGCGCTGCGATACGAGTAGGGAGAATCACATGCGATATACATTTTTGGCGAGATGTTGTATCAGTTTGTTCACAGCAGTCATTTTGCTAAGCGCTTGCAGCGCTCCGCCGGTGGGCTACCAGCCGACCGAGGTGAAGCCAACGGCTGTGACAAAGCAAAGGATTGATCTGGCGGCGGTTACTTTTTCGCCTCCCACTGCCAAGCCTTCCGCTACGCATACGCCGGCGCCTACCTTCACGCCGCTGCCGAGCTCAACGCCAGCGCCTACAATCGCTCCGACCGCAACGGCGGCGCCGGCCAAGCTGGCTTCCTCTTCAGCCGGCCGGTCAGCGCCGGTTGACGCGAGCACGACGATCAATGCTGACTCGCCCGGAATCGAGCGGGTCGAGGACACGGATCCCGGCCCCCCGTTTGACATCCAGGTTGACACGCTCAGCGTTGAAGACGGCAAGTACAAGGTGACAGGGGTGGTACGTAACGACGGCTCTGAGACTTACGAGGGCATCGGGGTGCTTGGCACATTTTACGTCTCAGGCCCGCAGGGTGATGGGATGACCTTTTCCAGGCCGCCCGGCCGCGACGCCGCGCCAGTGCCTACACCAGTGAAGGTATCGAATCCAGATAAAAAGGTGTTGTGGGCGCACGGGCCTGTCCAGGCGCGCTGCCCATGCCCGTTCCTGGAACCAGGCGCACAATGTCCTTTTAGCCTAGAAATTTACGCACGGGATTACGTCTCTTACAGGCTGCATCCGACCGGCCAACCGGCAGCCTTTCATACCTGGCACGAGGCAGCCTCAATGTCTGTGGGCAGTCTGAATGTGTCAAACGACGGTATAGGCAACGTTCGTATCACAGGGCAGGTGGTCAACAAGAATGACTTTGTCGTCAAGAGCGCGACCGTCGCCGGGCAGTTGCTGGATACCGAGGGACGAGTGGTGAGCGAAGGGTCTACCATAGTGCTTGGAGACATTGCGCCAGGCGCCAGTGCCCGTTTCGATCTGCGCATCAAGTATGAACCTTACGCTCGCTACGAATTGTATGTCCAGGGGGTTCGCTATTAGATAAATTCCCAAAACAGCCCAATATAGGTATAATATACTTCTCGCACGAATCGCTTCGGCCAATTTATGAACCATTCGTGTAGATGAGCGTAGATTAGCGGATAAAATCTTATGGAACGAATTTTGGTCGTCGACGACGATAAGGAAATTGTCAGGTTGGTGCGGTCCTACCTGGAAAAGGCCGGCTACCAGGTGTTCGTCGCCTACGACGGTGAAACGGCGCTCTACATGCTTCGCCGGGAACCCCCCAACCTGCTGGTGCTCGACTTGATGCTGCCCGACCGCGACGGCTGGGACATCACCCGCTTGATCCGGGCCGACGCCCACCTGGCCGCTACGCCCATCATTATGCTCACGGCTCGCATCGAAGACAGCGACAAGATCGTGGGGCTGGAAATTGGGGCCGACGATTATATCACCAAGCCCTTCAACCCGAGAGAAGTAGTCGCCCGGGTGCGGGCGTTGCTGCGGCGCAGCCACCTGGAACGCGAAACGGCTGCCTCCCCCGTGCTGCAAGTCGGCGAGCTGCGGCTCGATACTGGCCGGCGGGTGCTGACCAAGGATGGCGAAGCGGTTGAATTGACGCCTTCCGAGTTTGAGTTGCTGCGAGTACTGATGGACAATCCGGGTTATGTCTTTACCCGCGACGAACTCTTGGAAAAAGCCCTGGGCTACAACTATGAGGGAATGGGACGGACGCTGGACAGCCACATCAAAAACTTGCGCCGCAAGATTGAGCCTGATCCCAAGCAGCCCATCTACATCCAGACCATTTACGGTGTCGGCTATCGCTTGATGGATGAGAAAGCATGAATCGTCTGTGGGTGCGGATTAGCTTGACCTTTATCGCGATCTTTATCTTTGTGATCATGATACCGATGATAGTCGGTGTTTCCACGCGTTCCTTCAACGTCAACGGAAACATCCAGGGCACGGAACAGGCCGGAGAGGAACAGATGAGGCACTTTCCTCCCATTCCAGGCACGGTTTTGCTCGGGGGGTTGTTGAGGATTGTCATCGCGGTGACTGTGATTGGGATAGCCGTGGGGGTTATCAGCAGCCGCGGCCTGACTGCGCCGCTGAACAAGCTGGCGGAAACAGCCCAGGCTATCGGGGCACGCGATTTGAGCCGGCGGGTCGAGGTCAAGGGCAGCGACGAGGTTCAGGCGGTCGCGCGAGCCTTTAACGAGATGGCCAATAAGCTGGAGAAAGCTGAAGCCCTGCGCAGCAACATGCTGGCCGACGTGGCGCACGAATTGCGCACGCCCCTGTCTGTCATCCAGGGCAATCTGCGCGCCATCCTGGACGACGTGTACGAGCTGGACAAGGCCGAAATCGCCCGGCTGTACGATCAAACTCGCCATCTTTCTCGCCTGGTGGATGATTTGCACGAATTATCCCTGGCCGAGGCCAATCAATTGCCGCTGGCCATGACGGCCGTCGATCTGAGTGCCATCATCCAAGAGACCGTGGCTACCTACACCCCCATCATCGAGGCCGAAGGACTCGTTGCCCAGATCGTGCTTGACGACGGCGTTCCCACTATCCAGGCTGACCGCGCTCGCTTGACCCAGTGCTTGCAGAATCTGCTGAACAACGCCATCCGCCATACCCCCAAGGGGGGTGAGATTACGATCGAACTGGCCCGTGAGGCAAACCAGGTGTGCTTGCGTGTTCGAGACAGCGGCCATGGCATTGCCCCAGAGCACCTGTCCTACGTCTTTGACCGCTTCTATCGGGCCGACCCGGCCCGCAGCCGGGAAAACGGCGGCAGCGGGCTGGGGCTGGCGATCGTCAAGGCGATTGTGGAGGCGCACGGTGGGCAGGTTACAGCCGCCAGCCAGGGGGACGGGCAGGGGAGCACCTTTACCATTCAGTTGCCCATCTAATGGCTTTTCCAATCACTTTTTGCCTTTCGGCGGGATGTGTGGTAAAATTGCCCGCTTGGAATGGTACGTAGATGAAGGCAACGCTGAAACTGGCTAAATTTCTCAAGCCCTACTGGCTGTGGGCCACGCTGGCTCCCCTGCTGATGATCCTCGAAGTCGCCATGGACCTTGTGCAGCCCTGGCTGATGCAGCGCATCGTCGACGAGGGCATCGCCGGGCTGGATATGCCGCTGATCGTCAACACCGGCTTGTGGATGGTCGGGGCGGCCCTCGTCGGCGCGGCCGGCGGCATGGGCTGCACGGTGTTCGCCACGCTGGCGGCCCAAAACTTTGGCGCCGACGTGCGCCACGCGCTCTTCTGCAAAGTGCAGTCGCTCTCCTTTGGCAACCTGGACGAGCTGGAAACGGGCCAACTGATCACGCGCCTGACCAACGACGTCACCCAGGTGCAGCAGGTGGTGGCCATGCTGCTCCGCATCATGGTGCGCGCCCCGTTCACCTTGCTGGGCAGCCTCATCCTGGCCGTCGTGACCAGCCCGCAGCTCGCGCCGCTGCTGCTCGTGTTGGCCCCGCTGGTGCTGGCCGCCGTCGGCTGGGTTATTGGCAAGGCGACTCCTATGTTCAGCCTGGTCCAGGGCAAGCTCGATAAGTTGAACACGGTGATGCAAGAGAACCTGGCCGGCGTCCGCGTGGTCAAGGCTTTTGTGCGCGCCGATCACGAGGTGCACCGCTTTGGGACCGCCAACGACGATCTTATGGATCAGACGGTTCGCGCGGCGCGCACGGTGGCTGTGGGTATGCCGTTCGTGATGTTGGCTCTCAACCTGGGTATGATCGGCGCGCTTTGGTTCGGCGGTCGCCAGGTCGCGGCCGGCTCGCTGCACATCGGGCAAATCATCGCCTTTATCAATTACCTGATGCGCGCGCTGATGTCCTTGATGATGGTGAGCATGCTGGCCATGATGGCCGCGCGCGCCCAGGCCTCGGCCGAGCGTATTGACGAGGTGCTCGACAGCCGCCCGCACGTCCAGGACAAGCCCGAGGCTGTGAGCGCTTTTACAGCCCGGGGACAGGTAGCCTTTGAAAACGTGACGTTCAGCTACAACGGCCAGGAACAAGACCCGGTGCTGGGCGAGGTCTCCCCCCCGCGCGGCATCAGTTTCGTCGCCGAGCCGGGCCAGACGGTGGCGATTCTGGGCGCGACCGGATCGGGCAAATCCAGCCTGGTCCACCTCATCCCGCGTTTCTACGACGTGAGCGGGGGGCGGGTGACGCTGGACGGCCTGGACGTGCGCGACATTCGCCAGGACGCGCTGCGCCGCAACATCGGCATCGCGCTGCAAGAGTCGGTGCTGTTCAGCGGCACCATCCGCGACAATATCCGCTACGGCCGGCCCGATGCCACCGACGAGCAAGTCGTCGCGGCGGCTAAGGCAGCCCAGGCTCACGATTTTATCACCGGCTTTGCCGAGGGCTATGATACAGTGATCGGGCAGCGCGGCGTCAACCTGTCCGGCGGGCAAAAGCAGCGCATCGCCATTGCCCGCGCGCTGCTCACGGAGCCGGCCGTGCTGATCCTCGACGACAGCACCAGCTCGGTCGACGTGGAGACCGAGGCCAAGATTCAGGCCGCCCTGGCCGAGCGGATGCGGGGTCGCACCAGTTTCGTGATCGCCCAGCGCATCAGTACGGTGTTGAACGCCGACAAGATCCTGGTGCTGGACGACGGCCAAATCGCAGCCACCGGGACGCACGGCGAGCTGTTGGCGTCCAGCCCGATCTATCGCGAGATTTACAATTCCCAGTTGGGGAATGGAGCCGCCGCCCGTGAGTGACCATCGCTCGAGCACGGTCCGATCGTCTGCCAGGCCTGCCGGTCCACCCCCCGGTTTTGGCCCCCGCGGAGGGCCGCCGCCCGCGCACATGATGGGCGGTATGGGCGCGGCCCAGGACGTGCAAGGCACGCTGCGTCGACTGTGGGGCTACTTGCGACGTCAGAAGTGGCGGCTGGTGGTCGCCGTGGGCCTGGTTGCCCTGTCGTCGGGGCTGGCCCTGCTGGGACCCTACTTGATGGGCGTGGCCATCGATGTGTATATCACGACGGGTGACTTGGCCGGCCTGGCCCACATCATGCAGTTGATGCTCGTCGCTTACCTGGCCACCTCGCTGGCCACCTGGCTGCAAAGCTATGTGATGGCCAGCGTCGCCCAGCGCACCGTGCGCGACATTCGCAGCGATCTCTTTGCCAAGCTGCAAACGCTCTCGCTGCACTTCTTTGACCAACACGCCCACGGCGAGCTGATGAGCCGCCTGTCGAACGACGTGGAGAACATGAGCAATGTGCTCAACGAGGGCATTATCCAGTTCGTCTCGAGCGTCTTGAGCGTCGGGGGGGTGGTGGTGGTGATGTGCCTGATCAACTGGCGGCTGGCTATCGTGAACCTGGTGACGGTCCCATTGATGGTTTTGTTGAGCGGCGCGGTGGGGACACAGACGCGCCAGGGCTTTCGCGAACAGCAGAAAAAACTGGGCGAGCTGAACGGCATCATCGAAGAAACGATCACCGGCCAACGCGTGGTCAAGGCCTACGTGCGCGAGCAAGCCGCCATTGACGCCTTCGACGCGACCAACCGCGAGCTGCGGCGGGCGGCGACCAGGGCCGAGATCTTTGGCGGCTTCATAGGGCCGGCCATGAACATGGTCAACAACCTGGGCTTTGCTATCATCGCGGGTGTGGGGGGCTGGATGGCCTTGCAGAACCTGGCGACGGTGGGCGCGATCGCCAGCTTTATCAACTATGCGCGCAATTTTTCGCAGCCCCTCAATCAACTGGCCCAATTGTACGCGCAGATTCAAGGCGCTATCGCCGGCGCCGAGCGGGTTTTCGAGATCCTGGACGAGGCGCCGGAAGTGATCGACGCGCCGGACGCCTACCCGCTCGAGCAGGTGGCGGGCGAGGTGATTTTTGAGGACGTGTGTTTCGGCTACGACGCGGACGTGCCGGTGCTCAAGCAGGTCAGCTTTCAGGCCGAGCCGGGCCAGACGGTGGCCCTGGTCGGGCCGACGGGGGCCGGCAAGACCACTATCGTCAACCTGCTGACGCGCTTTTACGACATCGACAGCGGCCGCATCACGGTCGACGGGAAAGATATCCGCCAGCTCAAGAAAGCCGACCTGCGCCGTGAGTTAGGCATCGTGCTGCAGGACACTTTCTTGTTCTCCGATACGGTGATGGAAACGATTCGCTACGGCCGGCTGGAGGCCACCGATGACGAGGTCATCGCGGCGGCCGACCTGGCCAACGCCGATCACTTTATCCGCCGTCTGCCGCTGGGCTACCAGACCGAGCTGTCGGAGCGGGGCAGTAACCTGAGCCAGGGCCAACGCCAGTTATTGGCCATCGCGCGCGCCATCCTGGCCGACCCCGGCATCCTCATACTAGACGAGGCCACCAGCAGCGTCGATACCCGCACCGAGCGGCACATCCAAGAGGCCATGCTGCGCTTGGTGGAGGGGCGGACCAGCTTTGTCATCGCGCACCGCCTCAGCACCATCCGCGAGGCCGACTGTATCCTGGTCATCAAGGACGGCCAGATCGTCGAGCGCGGCGATCACCACTCATTGCTGGCGGCGGAGGGCTTTTATCACAAGCTGTACACGAGCCAGTTCAAGGGGGGGCCAGGCGGACAATGCGCGTCAGGCCAGAAACCGAGTTTTTAGAAAAAAACTCGGTTTCTACACTCGAGCGTGTTGCCCCGGCTGGAACTCGGGCCCCTTTTTGTTCGTCTTTAAGGGTATGGCAATTCACTTTTTGGCGTAGAGTGATGCTTGACAAGCTCTATAGGTGATGTTAGAATTTACGCCTATCCCGCAAAGTCTCACCAGGGGACAAAGAACTTACGAGGAGTAACGAGATGACGATTAGAAACATTTGGAATCGCTTGGGTCGTGTTGGGGCGGCGAGTGTGCTGGGCATCATCGCCCTGGGCGGGCTGGCCTGGTCAGTGGCTGGCGCGAGCGCTATCCCACTGAGCGACTATGAGCGGCTGGCCGGGCGGGCGGCTGTT
>JAFGFO010000139.1 GCA_016931085.1 Thermoflexales bacterium | reverse complement strand
GCCAAATTTGCCACCACATATGGTGGTTGCGATTAGCGATACTCCCGTATATGGGGGTCGTTTGAGATTAGTCTAAACACCAAGTAAATATATGTGCTGACCAGATTGATCCGTTCCGCGATAGACAAGCATACCTTCTCGCACCTCGAAGCGCGGAAGGGCGCGCAGAGCGGTGTGAAACTTTTGAGCCTGAGAAAAGCGGGCCGCTTCTTCTGGCCCCGGGTGACTACTTTGATAGGGGAGACAGTTGTAATAGTAGGTCCGCAGAATTTCGACGTTGCCTGCCAGTTTTTTAGCCAGTTTAGCAAAATCTACTCTGCACCCGTTACACTCTGTGCGCAGAACGACGTCGAGATAACCACCGTCAATGAAGATGGCAATGCGCGAAATGTTCATAGGAAAGACCGTTTAGAAAACAAGGGCCACTCCTCCTGTGGAGGAATGGCCTGCGGATACCAAGCCCAGCATCAACGGGAGTAACGCTGGGGCGAATACCGATTATAGTATAGCGTTCTTTTGAGCTTTTGTCAAGCATTTGGAAATCTTGCCCTACTGCCAGATCGCCGCAGCGCCAACTTTGACGCGGCGCTTGTGATAAATCATATTTACCAGGCAGGCCACCAAGGTGAATCCGGCGATGATCGCCTCAACTATCAAAAGTTTCCCATTTCTCTTCTGGGACACGGATTTACACAGACATTTGCACCTGCGCAAGTGCAGGTGTGAACACGGATATTTCATATAAAAAATCCATAAAATCTGTGTTCATCCGCAAATTAAAGTAATTCAGACACAAACACCTCCTAACGCTTACATTAGGTGGAAGTGGAGGCCGGTGTAGCCTTGGGCAGCTCGACGTGCCGCAGCAGGACGATGCTGAGCAGCGTCAAGACGGCCCCGGCGATAAACATCGCCGTGTAGCCGGCGAACGCGCCCGGCCGGGCATTGTTCAGCGTGTCGATCAGCGGGCCACTCAGCCGGGCCGTCGCCCCGGCGCCGGCGGTGGCCAGGTTGGTCAGTCCCAAGAACTTGCCAGATTCTTCGCTGGGCGCCATGCAAGTGGCCAACGCCCAGTTCGAGGTCAGGAACAGGCCGATCCCGGCTCCCACCACGCTGCCGCACACGAGCAGTGTCTGCGGCGTGCGCGCACCCATCAGCAGCAAGCAGCCCACCGTCCCAAGGCCACCGGCTATCGCCAGCATGCGCTTGTGGCCAAAGCGATCCCCCAGCCAGCCACCCCCAAAGGCAAAAGCCATCAAAGTCAGGGTGATGGCGGCTAACAAGTCGCCGGTCAACTGGACCGGGTTGGCCACCGCCATCACGTCACGCACATAGTATTGGAGAAAAGACTGGATCTCGTAGATGCCGACCAAAAAGGCGTAACGTGACGCAATCAACCACCAGTAAGCGGGATGCGAGCGGAAATCCACCCGCAGCACCTGGCGAAGCGAGACGCGCGGCTTTTCGCCAGCGGGGGACGTCGAGGGCGCCTCACGCGCCCCCAGCAAGGTCACGGCCGCCGCCGCCGCCAGTGCCGCCGCGATCACGCCCACGCTCAAGACAGGATGCACGATATCAGGCGGGACCAAACGCCCCATGAGCAGCGAGGCGACCACCAGACCGCTCATATCGAGCAGGTTTTTGATGCCACTGGCGGCGCCCAGTTGTTCCGGCGGCACCCGATCCGGCAGCAGCCCCTGCACCGGGCCGTGCGCGCTGTTGGAGCTAAATTGCAAGCCGATGTAACCGATCGCCAGCCAGACCAGCCCGCCCGACCAGGCCAGGAGAGCCAGGAAGATAAAGTCGAGCAGCGTGCCCAATAGGATCAGCGGGCGGCGGCGCCCCCACGGCGAGGACCAGCGGTCGCTCATCGCCCCCGAGAGAGGCTGGATCAGCATGGCGATGATCAAGCCGGCAAAAGTCAGCAGCCCGAGATAGGTGTTCTTGTGCGTGTCGGGAACAAAGTTGAGCAGCACGGCCGGCAGGATGATCACATGCAGGCTGTTCCACATGATCGACAGCCCAAAGTGATAGGCATTCAGCACGACCATGTCGAGAAAAGTGACGCGTTTCATAGCTAGTCTCCGTTGATCTGTTGCTTAGCCGGGGATGCACCAAACACCCCGCGCAACTGTGGCGGCAGTTGGCGGGCAATGGCCTGCATGGTCACCCAACTGGCCTGGCGATCACGCTCCGCGGCATCGAGCTGCGGTGGCAGCGTCAAGTGATACGCTGCGCCAAAACGCAGGCAAAGACGGTCGCCGTCTTCGTACACACCCACCGGGACGATGTGGTGGCACAGTCGAGCCAGGTGGCTCACAAAACGGCCCGCGCCCGGCGGCGGCCAGCCCAATACGCCACTGGCCACGTCTTGACCCTCGGGCGACAGCCCGACGAGAGGCTGCGCCGTCGTGCGGGCGTAATCCAGCACGCGACGCACGGCCTGGGCGCGCGCCTCGGTTTCAGAAGGGGCTGGCGGCATGGGTGGCATGGGGGTAAAGTGATAGACGGAAGCGATTCTTTGGAAAAGCCAACGGCTCAGTGGCGTCAATGGCCTGGCGATGGGTTGGCCGGCAAAGGTCCAGGCAGCCGTCATCACCCAATGCACATCGGCCGGCACGACGGCGCTGATAGCAAAGGCGATCCACCAGGCCTGAAAATCGGGCCGGCTGTAGTGATTGACGGTCAGCAGAGCCGGCCCGCTGGCCGGGATGTGCTGGCGACCCTGGACTTGCAGGGGGGGGCAAAGCGCTTCCACCCAGGCGCGCGCATCGGCCTGAAAGGAGCGCTCCCGCAAGCGCACAGCGGCCAGCAGCAGCTCGAACACGTTCTTCCATAGGATTGGGTACGCAGGCATCGATGACCATCTTTGCGCTCATTCTAGCACGGATTGCTTGGACAAGCAACAGTGGTTCGGCTTTGCCGCATGGAATAAATTGCCTTTTGTGCTACAATAGCAGAGTGTACCCAACTACGTATCTTCTCAAAATGTAGGGGCAAACCTGCGTGTTTGCCTCTGGGCAGACACATAGGTCTGCCCCTACCCCGAATTATTGAGATGATACCCAACTATCCTAGGCAGCACTATGTGAAATGGAGATATACTGATGAAGTCGCAAGCATTCCAGGATTACTATCCAGACAGCCTCAGTCACTGTTACGGCTGCGGCCGGCTCAACGAGCACGGGCTGCACATCCAGAGCTATTGGGACGGGGACGAGAGCGTGTGCACCTTCCAACCCAGGCCGTACCACATCGCCATCCCCGGCTACGTTTACGGCGGGTTGCTCGCCTCGCTCATCGACTGCCACGCGGTGGGCACGGCCGCCGCGGCGGCTTACCGGGCGCAAGGGCGCGATATGGATAGCTCTCCGCCATTGCGCTACCTGACTGCCTCGCTGCACGTCGACTACCTGCGCCCCACCCCCATCGATGCCACACTCGAGCTGCGCGGACAGGTCAAGGAAATCAAGGGGCGCAAGGTCGTGGTGAGCGTCACGCTGTCGGCCAAGGGAGAAGTATGCGCCCGAGGGGAAGTGGTGGCCGTCCAGGTGCCTGCCCACCTCGTGCCCGACGAGTAGGGGCAACCCCGCGTGCGTTGCCCAAGAATTAGAAATCAGGCTCAGGGAGTTCCATATAATTGAACCTGCCCCCCATAAAAATCGCGCTCCCGGATCAATGTCATCTTCGATGCAAGCGCCTGCGGGATGAGTCCCATGGGATCCGTATACGAGTTATGGCTGTAAACCAGCCAGGCCCTGTTGTGCCCGCGCAACAGGGCAATTAACTCGGGCACATCGCTATCCGTCATCTGTGGTTCCGGGATACCGCTATCGAACAGATCTTCGGGAACCCCATATTTCTCTACCTGGATAGAATACAGTTTTTCATAGGGTTTAAAATAATAGTTGAACGGGATTTCCACAAAGTTGGAGTTGAAAAGGATCAAGTCGTCCTTTTGAGCGAATTTTGAGACATAACCGGCCGGAGTGCTCCAATCCTCTTTGTGCCAGAACCGATAATAATCGCTGGCAGAAAACAGGTTGATTGTTCCTAAAATCCCTACTGCACCGATAATAAGAAAGCGAAATCTTAATTGAGCGATACCCGCCGCCAGTACCAGGAACAATGGAATCGTTATCCAGATCAGGGTTCGATCGAGAAAAACAGGCCGGCGGATGCTCACGATCAGCTCACCCAAAAAGGGGACGGCGAACAGGGCGGCCAGAAATAAGAATCGCGATATTTTTTTCCGGTAATGTAGCAGTCCTAAACATAACACCAGCGCGTACAGGATCCGCATCACCATTACCTGGCTGCCTTGAAGATATGACAGAGAGGGGTTCAAAAAGAATTCAAGTACCCGGATAACGATGTCCCGACTTGGTTTAGGAATCCAAAATCTCTGATAGACTCGGCTGGCTTGATTGATAAAGGCGACTATCCATGGACTCCATAGTAAGAAGATGCCTATCTGAGCCTTCACCCAGTTCCCAAAAGAGGGAGCCTGAAAGGCGGGTAGAGATCCCGATTTCGTTATCCTTTGAAAAAGCATCAGGCCAAGAACAAAGATATTGGTGGCCAAAAGGAAAAGGACAGAGGTATTGTGGGTGAGCATCGTCGCAGCCGAGAACGCGATCAATGCAACCCAGGCCAGGTCAGTCTCAATGGTCTGGACGGGTAACCGACGATGGCGGGATATCCAGGCTCTCCATCCGCTTTGATCGCGGGTATCGACCTTATAGCTGAAATTTCCTCCGGTGTCTGGTTCAAGCGGCCCGGATGTACGCCAGGCATGCCAATAGTCCCGAAATTGGCTGCCGATAGGCCTGACGGAGCGTGAATCCGTGAGCAGTCTGACCAGTGCATAAATCGCCACGGAGACATTGAACGCCAGGCAGGTGTACATGCGCGTTTCCTGGGCGTAGTAGATGTTGAAAGGCGAAAGAGCCAGAAATACGGCTGCCGCCAATCCCATGATCGCGCCAGACATGCGTTTGCCAATCAAGTAAATGATCGGAATCGTGCCTGCACCGAACAGTGCAGAAAGCAGCCGGACATCATAGGGCGTATCTCCATTGAGGGCTATCCAATAATGGAGCAGGAGATAATAAAGGGGTGGATGTTGGTCGACCTTGACAATCCATTGCAGCATATCGCCGACCCTGTGGCTGGCCGCCCACACGCTGAACGTTTCATCCAACCACATCCCTTTACTATCGAGCAGAAGAACTCGCAGCCCACCTCCAATCAATGTGATGAAGATGACCAACCAGGGCGCCAACTCTTCAATATCCATTTCTTCGTTCATCGTCTTTAAGAATCCTGTACTTCATGGATGGACCCGAAAGCAGGCTATTTTCCATGTTCGCTCAGGGCGGCGCAATACACGAAACCTTCCACCTGCCGCGCAATCCAATAACTCTAAAGGCAGTACCGCAAAAGTTGCTTTTTCATTATCCGCGAATCTTCGCGAATCTACACAAATGGTTGTAAAATTCGTGAAAATTAGCGTGAATTGGCGGATAAAAATCCGGCCTGATGATCTAGCAAAGCAAGTTTTGCTCCATTGCCTCTAAAGTTTTCACCAGCCTGGCTTGCGCTATGGACAATTTTAGCGTATCAGCTTGCGCTGCCCTATTATGGAGAAAGCCTTCGGCTTTCTCTTAAGGATTTAGGCTTTCAGCCTAAATCCCATTATCTAGTATAACCAGAAAAGCGAAAAGCACAAATTTTGCACCTGACGTCACTAAACTGGCAGTTTGTGTTATAATGGCCCTTTGGGAAAAGTGCTAGGCCCTGTTTGCCAGGCGGGTGAAATGCTTGCGGATTTTCGAGTTCGCCAGAGAGAATACTTGCTCCAGATCAGCCGCGCGATGACGGCTCACTTGGAGTTGGAAGCGGTGCTGCGCTTGATCCTGGAAGCATCGGTCAAGATCCTCGACGGGCAGGCCGGGTTGATTGCGCTGCGCGAGGAAGAAGGCGCTTTCGCCGTGCACGCCAGTTACGGCCTGCCTTTGCAGTTGCTGCACTTGTTCGGCCCATTGATGCCCGAGGCGGACTCGGGCGACCCAGCCATATGGGCGGTGGCCGAAATCGAGCGCAAGCTGAGCGTGGTCGCCAACGCCGTTGGGCTGAGCCTGCGCCAGGTGGTCGGCTTGCCCTTGTCGATGGCCGGCGACCTGGTGGGAGCGATTTATGTCTTTCGAGTGCACGGCAATCGTTTCTCGACCAACGATCGGCAGATTTTGCAAAGCTTTGCCGAGCAGGCCGCCATCGCGGTTAACAACGCGCGCCTGTACCAGGAGTTGGCCGGCGAAAAGCGCCGCATGGACGCGATCATCGAGTTCAGCGCGGATGGCATCGTGATCCTTGATCCGGCCCAACGCATCGTGAGCTTTAACCGCTCGCTGGCCCGCATGACGGGCGTCAGCCAGGCCGAGGCCGTGGGGCGCGAGCACAGCGCGGTGATCGTGGTGCAGGACAAGCGCGCCGGCAAGACGCTGGAGGAGGCCTGCGCAAGCGGTTGGCCGTTGACGGGACAGGCTGGTGCGCACGGAAATGAGCCATTGGGAAATGGGCCATTAGGAAACAGCCTGTACGTAGAAGGTGAGTTGGGGCGGACCAGCGTAGAGATCAGCTACGCGCCGCTGTTCGATCGCGAAGGGCGCTTGATTAACATTATCGGCTCGGTGCGCGACATCACGCGCTTTCGGGAAGCTGAGAAACTCAAGAGCACGTTCATCTCGGTCATCTCACACGAGCTTAAAACGCCGGTGGCGTTGATCAAGGGCTATGCCGGCACGCTGCGCCGCGAGGATGCGCAGTGGGACGTCGATACGGTGCGGCAGTCGGCTACCGTCATTGAAGAAGAGGCCGACCGGCTGACACGGCTGATTAACAATTTACTGGATGCCTCTCGACTGCAGGCCGGCGGGCTCAAGCTGCAAAAGTCAGACGTGCGCCTGGACCAACTGGCCGCTCGCCTGGTGGACAAGTTCCGCACCCAGACCGACAAGCACTTGTTGAGCGTGGACTTCCCGGACGACTTCCCGCTCGTGCAGGCCGACGCGGCCCGCCTGGAGCAGGTGCTGTCTAACCTGGTTGATAACGCGCTCAAGTACAGCCCGCACGGCGGGACGGTGCGCGTGTCGGGGCGGGTCAAGCCGGGCGAGGTCGCCATTACCGTGAGCGACGAGGGAATTGGCATCCCGCTCGAAGAGCACGCGCGCGTCTTTGAACGCTTTTACCGCGTCGACGATACCTTGTCCAGCCGCGTGCAGGGCAGCGGGCTGGGGCTTTACCTGACCAAGGCCGTTGTGGAAGCGCACGGCGGGCGAGTGTGGGTTGAGAGCCAGCCGGAGCGCGGGGCAAGCTTTTCGTTCGCGCTGCCCAGGTCATAGACGTTATTTTGCTATTTGTTATTCGCTATTCGCTATTTGACATTTGAAAGGATTACCAATGCCATTTGCACCCGTTCCTACACCGATACAGTGCCCGTTTTGCCACGCCCCCATCACCGTGCCGCTACGCCAGGTCGTGGACGTGACCGAAGAGCCTGGCCTGAAGAACGCCCTGTTGGCCGGCGTGTTGAACGCATTCCGCTGCTCATCTTGCGGCAACACGGCCTCGCTGGCGAGCCCGTTCGTGTACCACGACGCCGACAAAGAGCTAGCCTTTATCTTTATGCCCATGCAAGCCGGCATCAAAGAGGCCGACCAGCAACGCATGATCGGCTCGATGACGAATGCCATCATGTCCAAGCTGCCGCCCGAAAAGCGCAAGGCCTACCTGCTGCAGCCTAAACAGTTTTTCACCCTACAAAACCTGGTCGAGGCCATTTTGGAAGCGGACGGCATCACCAAGGAGATGCTCGCGGCGCAGCGGGCCAAGATGGACTTGCTGCAGACGCTGGCTGATACACCCGTTGAGCAACTGCCGGCTCTTATCCAAGAGCACGACGCGGAGCTTGACGAAGAATTCTTTGGCCTGGTCAGCACGGCGCTGGCTTCTGCCCGCGCCAGTGGGGTGGCTAACGACTATGAACAATTGGCCCAGATGCGTGACCGGCTCATGGAACACTCGACCGTTGGCGCCAAGATCGCTGCCCAGCAAAAAGTGCTGGAGGCCTTTGCAGCCGAGCCCTCACAAGCGACCTTGCTGGATCAACTGGCTCAAGCGCCGGACATCCAAACGCGCAAAATGCTGGTTGGCTTTGGCCGGTCGCTGCTGGATTATTCCTTCTTCCAGGCGCTCACCGCCAAGATCGAGGCGGCCACCCAGGCCGGCGATCAAGACACCGTTCACAAGCTCACGACGCTGCGCAAAGAGATCCAGGAAGCACGCGAAGAGCTGGACGCGGCAGCCCGCGCTGTATACGAGCAGCGCGGCGCGCTGCTGAGCGAGATGGTCAACAGCGCGGATCTGACCCAATTCGCGCGCCAGCATTTGGATGAACTGGATGACATCTTTTTCAGCGTGCTTGAAAACAACCTGGGGCTAGCCCATCAAAGCGGGCAGCAGGCCGTGTTCGATCGCCTGCAAGCCGTGGGACAGGCAGCTATGCAGGCCATTCAGGCGAGCCAACCCGCCGAGGTGCGTTTTATCAACGCCTTGATGTCTGTGGACTATCCAGACGGGACGAGCCAGTTGCTCGAAGCTAACCGGCAGGCTTTGGGCCCCGAGTTTATCAACTGGATGCGCCGCGTGGCAGGCGACTTGCGCAACCGCGAGCGGGCCGAGGCGGCCGACAAGCTGGACAAGATCATCGAGCAAGCCGCTCAAATGAGCGGCCAGGCCGTGGCCGTCGCCACAAAATAAAACGCGCCCGTTTGCGCTCTCCACCAACGACGACTTTTTTGGCCACAGAGACATCGTTCGTCAAAGCCGAACGATGTCTCTGTGGCTATTCCCGCAAGCTCTCAATCGCCCCTATCCAGCCTAAAGCCGTGCCCGCGCACGGTGAGGACATAGTCGTGCTGAGGGTCCAGCTCGGCCAAGCGGTCGCGCAAGCGGCGCACCAGGGCATCGATGGCCTGCTCCGACACGCCCTCGCCGACTGCCTCTGGCCAGACGGTCGCCACCACCTGGTCACGACTGATCACGCCTCCGCCGGCTTCGGCCAGCGCCTCCAACAGGCGGTATTGAGCCATGCTGAGCGGGGGATCGATCTCCTGCCCCCGTAGCCATACCCGGTGCTGGGCCTTATCCAGCCTGAGGTGTGTGCTGACCGGCGCGGTAGGCAACTGGGCAATGTCGTCAAGGCTGAGTGGGAGGGTAGCCTCTGCGCCTACAAACAGCAGCTTGACGCACAACGCCACCTGGATCTCGTCACCATCCTGCAAGCGATAGCGCGTCTTGGGCTGCAACTGCTTGCCGTTGAGAAACGTGCCGTTCTTGCTGTCCAGGTCCTGGACGAAATAGCCTTGCGCATCACGCCCGACGCGCAGGTGATGGCGCGAGATGGGCCGTTCGGGGAGCAAGATGTCGCTCCCCTCACCACGGCCGATGACAAGCTCGTCGCGCGCCAGCGGCCATTGCTTGCCAGCCAGTTCTCCCTCGTTTACAAGCAGCAAGGGCACTTCTTCCATACATCCCCCCTTGTACCTAGCAGGCTGTCGGAGAGACGATTTTGTAGGGCGGCTTTCCACGCCGAAGGCGTCCTGTGGATAGCCGCCAGGCTTGCGGCAGGT
>JAFGFO010000138.1 GCA_016931085.1 Thermoflexales bacterium | reverse complement strand
TAACCAGGTTTGCGCCGTATACTCGTTGGATGAGTGGCGGCCTCTAAACCCGCCTGGAGCGAGTTCGATTCTCGCACGGCGCACAGGGAAAAAGACAATGCAGTAGGTACATTCTCATAAACCCAGGGCACCCCCGGTTGTATCTCTTGGTAGCCGCCCGGCAACCGTTCAAGTCGTTTACACTTTTTCAAACAAGGAGATACAACCATGAACACGCTTTCACGGGCCATCACGGCCCAACTTTTCGACAACACTGAGACCTATACCGCGCTTCGGAAGCATTGGAGCGCCAGGCTTTCTTCCGACCGCAAGCACGAACTGGCAGCGGCACACTACCTCCTCTACCTCGCTCTCGTGGGCAAGGATTGGCGCAAAGGCTTTACCCCACCTACAAACCGTCGCAAGCTCGAAAACGGCGCACTCGTGGGCTGGAAGCTCTTCCGCGCGCTTGATCTGCTTCACAGGCGGGCGAATGAGGAGTGGCTGCTCACACCGTTTGACGGTCTGGTCACCCCGACAATGCTTCAACAACTCCGAGAACTGCTGCCAAGGCTCAACCCTTATGCGTACATCCCCGAGCAATTTGCGGGCGGGAAGTTTCCGTTCGAGGCGTATTGTGCACCAGAAGCGCTGCACACTCCTTTGAGCGAGGGGGGTGTCAATGTCTGAATTGTAGCTGCCGGCACGGTACGCCTATGTCCTGGTTCGTACCGATATCCCACTTGCTGACCAGATCGTCCAGGTTGGCCACGCCTGCCTGGAAGCCGGGCGCAGGTTCGACCTGCCCGAAGACGGGTGCAACCTGGTTGTGCTCGGCGTTCCCTCCAAGGTGCACCTGCTTGATGCGGTCGAACAGATCAAATCGAGCGGCATTCGCTGCGTGGTCTTCTGCGAGCCGGATGACGACATGGGGCATACAGCGGCGTGTACCGAGCCGGTTTCTGGTGGCTGCCGGCGCGCGTTTCGACGCTTCCCGCTGTGGAGCGATCAAGCGACCCAATGCGCGAGAGGTCCGCCAATCCTCTGCATTTCACGCGGATCATTGCGATAAAAGCGTCTTTGCTAGCCGGCGTCGGCCAGAGCACGCTTTACTTGGGACGAACCAGCCGGTGGGGAACGGGAGGCGAATACAATGCCACATGGCGTATCGTGGATAACATGCCACGCCGGGAATTACTGGCTGAGATCGAGATATACTGAGTGCCACCCTTGTCAAGATGTGGTAAAATGAATATGTATCGAGCAGAAGAGTTGAGTTGAGCCTATGCCAATTGTGTTGTGCAACGCCGGCCCTCTCATAGCGCTATTTTTATTGGTTGGCGATTGTCCTCTCTAGACCGACGATCGCTGCAAATCCAAGTCCAGCGTCTCCAGATCTACCAGGAGCGCACCCGCCGCCTGGGCTTGGACACGAGCGGCATCGGTAAAGCCGGCCCGGGCAAAAAAGGCATAATGCACTTGCCACCCTTTGCCCTCGGCTGGCAACTGCTTGAGCACCTTGGGCGTTTTGCTTTCAATCAGTTCGCGCACTATATCCCGCGCCACGGCGTCCGTGCCCCACTTGCACTCTCCAAGCAAGATGGCACGCTCTGCCCAGTTGATGGCCACCACATCCACCTGAACCCCACGGCTCCAATGGCTGCCCACGCTTTGTAGATCCTCAAGCTTGAAGGGCAGATTGCCGGCTCGCCCCTGCTCAACAATCCATTGGCGGCTCAGATCCTCAAACGCCGTCATCCCCACAAATGCCCGCAATCCCTCGCGGATATGGGGCAGCACATGCTCCGGCCGGTACGCTATCTCCTCGTGGTGCGGTGCGATAAAGTGAAAGTAAAAACGAAAGTAGGGATCGCTGAGATGGTAGCGCCCGGAGCGCGCGCGCCGCCGTTGGGCGGGCGGCACGGTGACGGGCAGTCGCCGTTCGACCAGGCGGAGTTCTCGCAGGCGAGCCAGGTAAGCCGACAGGTGCGCCTTGCCTACCAGGGCAGCATTGCCGATCTCGGCCGAGGTGTGGTTGCCGGCTCCAATGGCCTTGAGAATGGCCAGGTGGGTGGCAGGCTCGCGCACCTCGTCATACAGCAAAAAGGCGGGTTCGGCTACAAACATGCTCCCCGGCGCCAGGATCACGTCGCGGATATTATCGCTGAGCGGCAGATCGGGGTCGAGCCATTCCAGGTAGGCCGGCACGCCGCCAACAACTGCGTAAGCTGCCACTCGCTCCTCGGCCGGCCAGTTGGGCAGGAACTCGCCCAGGGTAGAGAAAGGCAGAGGCTGCAGCCACCACTGGCCAGTCAAGCGGCCAAAGAGCGGCGACTGCCGGGCCTGGAGCGTCTCCATGGTATGGACGTGCGAGCCGCACAATACCAGGACTGTCTGGGATTGCTTGAACAGTTGGTCCCAGGCGTGCTGGAGCGACGAGAGCATGGCCGGATCGGATTCGGCGGCATAGGCGAATTCGTCCAGGATCAGGATGTGCTGCTGGCCAGCTAGGAACGCTGCTATAGCTTGCCAGCAATCTGCCCACGAGTCAAAGGTGGCCGCCTGGGAAGGCTTGACGCCCATCACGCGAGCGAACAGCTTGCGCCGTTGCAGGGCAGCCGGCTCTTTTTCCACTGCCCAGTACGTGTAGGGCAGCTTGGAGTGCTCGGCCCAATGGTGCAGCAAGACCGTCTTGCCCACACGGCGGCGGCCATAGAGAAGGATGAACTGGGCCGCGGTGGGGTGCTTGCGCTTTAGGATGGAATCCAGAAAAGCCAACTCGGTCTGTCGATTGACGAATCTCACGTGCGCCTCCTTACTTGGTGTTTAGACTAATCTCAAACGACCCCCATATACGGGAGTATCGCTAATCGCAACCACCATATGTGGTGGCAAATTTGGC
>JAFGFO010000137.1 GCA_016931085.1 Thermoflexales bacterium | reverse complement strand
TGTACAGAAAGATCGTGTGCGAAGGCTCGCCGTAATAGTACGGCATCTGAAAGTCGCGCGTGGCGATCCCCTCGTCCCAGGTGCTGGCCACAAAGCCCCATTCCTCTCCCTCGCCTTCGGCCACCACATACAGTGGTCGCCAGCCATAAGCACATTCCCAGCGATCGAGGCACTTGGGCGATTGATCGGTCTTGAACACGCCGGCGTCGTTGGTCTCTCCCCGCGTGACGAGTGTCTTGTCCATATCGTACACGGCCATCCGCAGCCCGCTGACGGATCGCCCGGTGCGCAAGTCGGTGGCCCACACGAAGGTCTGCTTGTCGCTGCGCTTGAGCGCCAGATTGAGCGGAGATACGATCACCATGCGCCAGTCGTGCGCCTTGCCAGGCGATCCTTCGACTTCCAGCAAATAGGCACCGGAAGGCAGCGGCGAGCCGTCAGGCAAGCTTATGTGAGCGAGATCCAGCCCGAGCTTGTTGAGCGGCGCCGTTACCGTTTGCATCCAGGTAGATATCAATGTGCTGGTCGGCGGCTTTTTGTTGTTCCCCCAGGCTGGCTGAAAGAGAGCCAGGAAATCCTGACGGGAAACTTGCGACAGGCGATAGCTCAATGCTTCGACGTTGCGAAACTGGGTGTATTGCCGCACCTGTGGATTGGGGTTGTAGGTGCCATAGACCTCGTTCCAGTAGCCGCGCGGCCCAACCAGCCACGTCACCGGCTCGAGCGGGGCGGCCCGAAAGACGATGCTGCGATTGTCGTGCAGCGCGCGCCCCCACGCGTCCACCGCCTCGTTGCCCAGCAAGATCGTATAGAACGCGCTCGGGTCGACGTCAAAGACGACGTCGAGCGTGGTGGCTGCCTTGTTCCACTCGAGGCGCGGCGGCTCGGCCGGCTCCGGCCAGATGCGCAGCGCCCGCTCGACGGCCTCGGTGTCCATCGGCAGGTTGAAGGAGAGGGTCACGCGATCCTTGAGCCTGGCTTCCATATCGCCATCGCGCGGCGACGAACGGGTCATTTCCGGCAGCGGGAGCACGCTGAAGGTGTAAGTGGATGTGTGCTGGGTAGGGGTTCCCTGCCTGGGCTGCGCGCCCTTTTCGAGCGTGACCGAATAACCCGCGCCGTCGACCAACGACGTTTTGGGAGTGAACACCAGCACGTTGGCTTCTGGCCAGGAAAAGTAGCCGGGGATAAAGCCGGCTGTTTCGCCAGCCGGCAGGTCGACCCGGCGTAGGGCAAAGCGCTGCTCGACACTGGCCGACTTCATGGGGCAGTTGAAGGTGAGCGTGATGGTGCTCGTCGAACGGACGCGGCTCCCGCCCGGCTCGTAGGCGATGACGGCTGCCGGGGTGCTCGTGGGGCTTGCCGCCACAGCCGGCCTCTTTTCGCCCTGTGTGCCCACGGTAGGCGTGGCCAGGGGCGAGGTGTTCGCCACAGACCCCCTACCTGGCACACCACTTCTGAGTGGCGCATAGGCCGGGGCTGGCTCCCACGCCGGGCCATCAAGAGGCGCGGCGTATGGGTTCAAGCCCGGCCGGCATACGCTCAGCCAGGCCGCCAGCCCGACCAACGCGGCGCAAGTTGTTACAAAGCCGGCGGTAAGTGATCTGAAATGAGCCATGTGTACCTCCCAAAATGTCAAACGTACTGAAACGAAATTGTAACGTAATCAATCCCTACTTGGTGCATAATGATAAGGAGGGGGAAATCGTGACAGGACGTGGGGCTTGCCTTGTGTCTTGTACAGAAATATGCTATACTCAATGGCGAGACTCCCCCTCGAGAAAGGTGCTATATGAGCAAGGAAGATCAGTTTCTTCTGAAAATTCGTGGCGTTCGTGGCGGCCATCCAATGCCAGGCCCGACGACAGTCAAGTACGGCGGGAACACGACTTGCTTTGAAGTCTGGGCAGGCGGCCATCTCATCATCGTTGACGCGGGAACCGGCATCATCAACCTGGCCCGCGATATGATGGCCCGCCACCGGACCGAGGACGAACCTCTGGTGGCCACGCTCTTGTTCACCCATCTGCACCACGACCACACCCAAGGCATGCCGTTCTTTACGCCGTTCATCGACCAGCATGCTCGCCTGTATGTCTTTGGTGCTAAGCCAGGCGAGAACAGCAGCTTGGAAGACGAGCTGGTGCGAGCGATCCAGGCGCCACTGTTCCCCTTGGGCCTGGAGCAATTGTACAGCCAACGCCAGATTCGCCACGTCCGCGGCGGCGATATGATCGTCCTGACCAAGCCCGGTTCCTCTCCCCAGGTGTTGACCGTGCACGATGGCCGCCAGGGCATACCGCAGAATGCCGTGATGATCGACATCCATCACGGCTACCCGCACCCCGGCCACATTCTCAATTTTCGCATCAGTTACGGCGGCCACAGCCTGGTCATTGCCACCGACACCGAGGGCTATGTGGGCGGCGACCGGCGCTTGATCCGCTTCGCGCAGGGCGCCGACCTGCTGCTTCACGATGCCGAGTATGACGAGCACGAGTACGCCGACGATGGTGTGATCCACCAGGGCTGGGGCCACAGCACGTGGCGCATGGCCATCGAAGTGGCCCAGGCCGCCGGCGTCAGGCGGCTGGGATTGCTTCATCATAACCCCCGCCACAACGACGATAACCTGGACGAGATAGAACACAAGGCCCAGGCCGTTTTCCCGGAAACCTTCATGGCCCGCGAGGACCAGGAAATCTCGCTCTTGTAGCGTGCGCAAGATGGTTTCAGGTTTGAGGTTTCAGGTGTGAAACCCGTCATTTGGTCTTTCCTCCTTCCACGACCACACTGACTGCCTGGCTGGGCCAGCGCGCCCCTTGATGATCGACTGCCACGGCGACGAAGCGATGCTCGCCTGGCTCTAAACTCCACCACGCCCGGTAAGGCGCTGTGCTCACGCTGGCCCAGAGCACACCATTTCCGAATGGCGCACTGTCAACCAGGAATTCGACCCGGCCGGTGTGGGCCTCGTCGTCGACCATGGCCGCGATCTCGATCTGCTGCGTGGGGAGCGGCCGGTGCGGGTCGATCTGTAAGTGGGTGCCGGAGGCGGGGGACGATAGGGTGACCAGGTGACCAGGTGACACACGGCCTGCATCCAATTCGGTGACGACAAACGGCACTTGGTTCTGCCGCGCCCAGTCGCGCAGCTCGGCCGGCGCGCGCCATACGAGCTGGCCATCCACGCGCGTGTATTCGGTTTCAACCGGCCGGACCTGGCTTTCCTCCAGGTACAATTCTGTGCGGCGGTAGGGACAGTCTGCCCCCGGCTGTAGGCCATTGGTGATGCACACCTCGCGCCGCTCGATGCCGGCTGGCTCGTCAAATGGCCCGGCCGCCAGTTGCTCGTGAGCGGCCAGCATCAGGTCGTGCCAGATCGGCCCCGCCCCATCCACGCCGCTGATGGCGCTCATGGGCTGGCCGTTGGCATTGCCTACCCACACACCCACCACCCGCTGCGGGGTATACCCCAGCGTCCAATTGTCACGCCAATAGGTGGTCGTGCCCGTTTTGGCCGCCGCCGGGAACGGCAGGCGCAGCGGGCTAAAGCGGCCAAACTGTTCCTCTCGCGCTTCGTTATCGCTCAAAATGTCGGTGACGAGATAGGCCGCGCGGGGATCGAGGACGGTTTCAGGTTCGATGTTTAATATCATCCCGAGCTTGCCGAGGGAGGTTTCAGGTGAGGGGCATACAAGCCCAGAAAGCAGGGGTTCAACGCTTGATACTTGCAACCTGCAACCTGAAACCCCGCTGATCGCGCATGGCGTGACGCCGTATCCTCCCGTTGCCAGCACCCCATAGGCGGCCGCCAGGTCGATCAGGCGTACTTCGCCCCCGCCCAGCGTGAGCGTCAAGCCATAGCGCCTGGTGCCGGCCAGCGTGTCAAGCCCAAAGCGGCGCGCCAATTCCAGGAAATCGGCTGTGCCGACGCGTTTTTGCAAGATGACGGCCGGCAAGTTGTACGAGTTGCCGAGCGCGTGCCGCAGGCTGACCGGCCCGTGGTAGAGATTGTCGTAATTGGCGGGGACGTAGATCTCGCCCGATTCGTCTATGAAGGTGGTCGGCACGTCGTAGACCACGTCGCCGGGCGACCAGCCGCGCTCGAAGGCAGCCGCGTACAGGATCGGCTTCATGGCAGAGCCGGGTTGGCGCAGGGCCAATGCTACGTTCACGGCACCGTCGATCGAGGCGTCGTCATAATTGGCGCTGCCTACCATGGCCAGGATTTCGCCCGTGCGCGGATCGAGCACGATGGCGGCGGCGTTGCTCACGTCGTGCTCGCCCAAATCGGCCAAGTGGCGCCTCACAGCCTTTTCGGCCGCGCGCTGCAGGCCAAGATCGAGCGTGGTGGTGATGCTCAGCTCGCTGGCAGTGAGCGCTTCTGGGCCAAGTGCGGCTTCGAGCTGGTTGCGCACGTAGCTTACAAAATGCGGCGCCAGCAGCGGGCCGGCCGGCTTGAAGCTGAGCGCTTCGGCCGCGGCCTGCTCGGCTTGTTGGGAAGTGATGTAACCTTGCTCGACCATCAGCCCCAGCACCACACGTTGGCGTTGGCGGGCGGCGTCGGGATTGATCAGTGGATTGTAGTGGGCCGGCCATTGCGGCAGCCCGGCCAGCAGCGCGCACTGCGCCAGGTCGAGCTTGTCCGCGTGCGACCCAAAATAGGCCTGGGCGGCCGCCTCCAGCCCGTAGGCCATCTGGCCGTAGTAGACCTCGTTAAAGTACATCGTCAGGATAGCCTCTTTGCTGTATGCCCGGCTGATGCGATAAGCCAGGCTGGCCTCGCGCAGCTTGCGGCGCAGGCTGCGCTCGGCACGCTCGTCATAGTCCATCAAGATCAGCCGGGCGACTTGCTGCGTCAAGGTGCTCCCGCCGGAAACGACCTGGCCGGCTTGCGCGTTTTGCCAGGCGGCGCGCACGATGGCGTACACGTCCACGCCAGGATTTGTGTAGAAATTGGCGTCCTCGGTGGCGATCGTCGCCTGTTGGCAGTAGGGCGGGATGTCGGCCAATTGCAGCCGGGTGCGTGAGCCGGACAGCGGGTCCAAGATCTCGTACAGCAAAGCGCCGTTGCGGTCGAGTATCTTGGTCGTGCCGGACGAGGCGCGCCGGACGAGCGCGTCCGGCGCCGGCAGGCCCACCACCAGCTCGCGATAGGCCAACCCGCCGGCCAGGCTCAGGCTGGCTAACAATGCTAGTATGATTATTCGCTTTCTCACGCCCCCCCCATTTGCAGATTTGCAGATTTGTTGACTTGCTAACAAGACGCCGGATTGTGATGCGCGGTTCGCTTTGTTAATCGCATGTAGGGTGAGCGTAGAGGAATCGTCGAAGAATCCTCAGCCCAAGAGAGTGCTGTTGACAAGAATCCGAATCGGTATACAATGTGAGAGTGAAACTCTTTCACCTGGTAGAGGACAGGCGACAAGCGGAAAAACGAAGAAAGGAGAAGGGTCCTCAATACCGCTTGTCCGAGCTGGAAAATGTCCGCAGGCCATTCCGGTGGCCCATCAAAATTTGAGGAACCAAGATTTGCATGAAACACATGACTAACCCAATACTCACCGTCTTACTTGTCATCTGCCTGTTCAGCGGCTCTGTACAGCCCAATGTCACGGCCGCGCCGGTGGCCCGTCTGGGGCCGGCGGCCTACGAGCCTGACTACACGCACGCGGCCCAGGTGATGCCGGCTGCCAACGAGCCATACGCCTGGCGCAACGTAGAAATCGTCGGCGGCGGCTTTGTGACCGGCATCATCTTCAATACCAAAGAGAAAGACCTGGTCTACGCCCGGACCGACATCGGCGGCGCTTACCGGCGAGATCCTGCCGCCATGCGCTGGATCCCGCTCCTGGACTGGGTGAGCTGGGACGACTATAACCTGATTGGCGTCGAGAGCCTGGCGACGGACCCGGTCGACCCCAACCGGGTTTACGTGGCGGCCGGTACCTATGTCCAGCCGTGGGCGTCCAACGGCGCGATTTTTCGCTCTGCCGACAGGGGTGCCAGTTGGCAGAGCGCGGACATGCCTATCCAAATGGGTGCCAACGAGCCGGGCCGCTCCATGGGCGAAAGGCTCGCGGTCGATCCGAACGATAACCGCCTCCTCTACTTTGGCTCACGGAACAATGGGCTTTGGAGGAGCGCCGACTATGGCGCGAGCTGGAGCCAGGTCACCAGCTTCCCTGTCAGCGGTACGGCTGGCCTTGGGCTTTCCTTCGTGCTTTTTGACCCCGCCAGCGGCACGGCCGGCAATTCTTCCCAGACTATCTATGTCGGCGTGGCCGTCACCACGACCAATAGTCTCTACCGCAGCACCGACGCCGGCCTGACGTGGGCGCCGGTCGCCGGCCAGCCATCCGCTTTCATGCCCCACCACGGCGTGCTGGCCTCGAACGGGATACTCTACCTGACTTATGGCGACAAACCCGGACCGTACGAGGTGACCAAGGGCGCTGTCTGGAAATACAACACCGCGACAGGCGACTGGACGAACATCAGTCCGGTTACCAGCGATTACTATGGTTTCGGCGGCCTGGCGGTGGATGCCTCCCACCCGGACACCCTCATGGTCAGCACTTTGGAGCAGTGGTGGCCGGACGACAATCTCTATCGCAGCACCGACGGCGGGACTAGCTGGACGCCGCTCTGGAGCCTGGGGCCTTGGCCGACTCGTATCATGAGCTACACCCAATACATCTCGGCCTCGCCGTACCTGGCCTGGGGCGGCGCCGCCAACCCGCCAGAGACGTCTCCCAAGCTGGGCTGGATGATCGGCGATCTCGAGATCGACCCGTTCAACTCTGACAGCATGCTGTACGTCACGGGCGCCACGATCTACGGCAGCGATAACCTGACCCAGCTCGATTCGGGCGGGAACATTACCATCGCCGTCAAAGCACAGGGATTGGAGGAGACGGCGATCCAGGACCTCATCAGTCCACCAACTGGCCAGGCGCACTTGATCAGCGCCATCGGCGACGTGGGCGGGTTCACCCATAACGATTTGACCGTCTCTCCGCCCGAGGGCATGTCGGGCAACCCGATTTTTAGTTCAGGCTCGAGCCTGGATTATGCCGAGCTTGCCCCACAAGTGGTGGCCCGGGTCGGAGTGGGCAGTTGGAGCGGGGGGAATAAAGGGGGTGCTTATTCTGAGGATACTGGACAGACCTGGCAGCCCTTCGCCACGCAGCCGCTCACGACTGCTGGCGCCGGCGGGATCGCGGTCTCGGCCGATGGCGCCACGTTCGTGTGGGACCCCAACGACGTGAGTGCCCATTACTCGCGCGATCGAGGCGCGAGCTGGGCGGCCAGCGCCGGCCTGCCGGCTGCCGTCGTCTTGGCCTCCGACCGGGTCAACGCCAACAAGTTCTATGCCTACGACAAAGCCACCGGCATCTTTTACACCAGCACGGACGGTGGGGCAAGCTTTACGGCCGGGGCGACGTTGACGAACACGAACGAGGGCAAACTGGCGGCGGTGCCAGGCCGAGAGGGAGACGTGTGGGTGGCAACCCGCACGGGCGGCTTGTGGCACTCGACAGATTCCGGCGCAAGCTTTACTCAATTGGAAGACCTGGAGGAAGCCAGCACGGTCGGCTTTGGGATGGCAGCGCCTGGGCAGAGTTACATGGCCATTTATATCGCCGGCAAGAAGGACGGGGCCCACGGTCTATATCGCTCTGACGACGCGGGCGCGACGTGGGTGCGCATCAACGACGGCCAGCACCAGTGGGGGTGGATCGGCCAGACCATCACCGGCGATCCTCGCATCTACGGGCGCGTGTACGTTGGCACCAATGGGCGGGGTATCCAATATGGGGATATTGCCGGTTACGGAGTGGCGCTCGCGCCGCATGTGGACACCCTGTGGGGCGTGCCCGGTGAGGCGGTGACCTGTACCCTGCGCGTGAGTAACCTCAGTGCCGGGACCGATACGTTCACCGTGACGCTCTCTGGCTATAACTGGGCGACTGATGCGCCGGCGAGTGTAGGCCCGCTGGCGGCCGGCGCTGGCGCAGATGTGCCCATCGTCGTGCATATCCCGGCCGGTGTGGCACTCGGGACGAGTGATGCCGTCACCGTCGATGTGACTTCACACGGCGACCCAACCAAGTCCGACTCGGCTACGCTGACGACGACTGCCGCCTGTAACCCCGTGAGCGGCGCGGACATGAGCTTTACGCCGAGCGTGCCGAGGGTTGGCGAGCTTGTGACTTTGGCCGGCTCGGTCATGTGGGGCACAGCTATACTGCCCATCACCTATACCTGGGCCTTTGGCGACGGCGGCGTGGGCAGCGGGCAAGTGGTCACGCACATCTTCCCAATCACAAACACGCTGCAAAGCTATCCCGTGACGCTTACCGCCACCAACGCCTGCGGCTCGGCTCAGGCACAAAGGCTGGTGACCATTTCACCGTGGGGTATCTACCTGCCCGTCATCACGAAGTAAGGTCCAAAATGTGAGGCAGCCGATGAGGCTATGGGGCTGCCACAAAAGTCAGCAGCCCCCGGCGGTTGCGCTCCCACTCGATCTGGGTGTGGTCGGTCAGCTCGATGTCCACGGCGGCGATGCCGTGCGCCGCACACCACGCGACCAGGTCACCCCCGGTCGGATAGCCGACTCCGTCGGGCTGGTAAGGATAGCCGGTGGCCCGGCTCAATGCCTCGCCCAGGGCCGGATTGCCGTAGATCTCGCCTTTTTTGCTGTGATACGAGATCAGCGCCTGGATGTGATGCTCGATCAGCCAGTCGCGCAGTGCGCACGTTTCAGGCTCAGAGAAAGGTCGTGGGCCTGGGTTCACCGGCGTCTTGCCGTGGACGGCGTCTGCTTCCCAGCCGACGTCCCAGTTGCGGTTGAGATCCACACCGTTGGCGTTGAAACGCGCCTCGACGCCTTGGCCAATGCCCGCACCGTCGGGATTGAGTGTGGGGATGAGGTATAACGTGATGGTATCGGGGACAAGCTCGGGGCGAGTCTTGAGATAAGCCAACATGTGCGAGACCAGTTCGGTTGTGTTCCATTCGTAACCGCCGTGGATACCGCCGATGATGGCCTTTGCTTGCGGCCCCTGGCCCAGCCGGTAAGCGACCAGGGAGCGGTTACCGGCTGAACGGCCGAAAACCAGCGGCCCCTCGAACCAGGGCGGGATCGGCAGGATCGGGGTGCGGTCTTGCCCGGCCGCCCACGCCTGGAGATACACGTAAGGCCAGACCTCACCGCGCCGTCGCTCCCAATCGCCTGGCCCCAGCGGGCGCGACAAGCCAAAGTGAACGTGCGGCGGGGTATTGCGGGCGTTGCCACTTTTGCCGCTGCGCCCCAATATCTGCCCGGCGCGCACGCGCACGCCCACCTCGATGCCCGGCTCTACGGCTGAAAGATGTGAGGTGTGGTAGCGCACCCCGTCGTCGCCCACGATGGCCACGAACAGGCCAGGCCGGTCCTCCCCCTTGTTCGTCTTGGGATCCCACGGGTCAAAATCGCGCACCTCGTTGACCGTGCCATCGGTCACCGCCACCACGCTCGACCCGACCGGCGCAAAGATGTCGGCAGCGGGATAATCGTGGTGTTCGTCGGCGTAGCGCACCGCGTCTGGCGGCTGGACGGGAAAGTAGTAACGCCGCTCCGGCGTGTGCCAGGCTTCGGGAGTGAAGGCTGGCGTGGGAGTGAATGTCGGCGTAGGAGTGTGCGTGGGAGTGGGCGTGAGGGTAGGGGTAGACGTTGGGTGAGGTGTGGTGGTCGGAGGCGGCGTAAGCGTGGATGTAGGCGTGGAGGAGGGCGCGGCCTGGGCAGCGATGGCCGAAGGTCGGGGTGGGGGGCTTGTCGCCGGCGCGCACGCGGCTAGCCCGCTCGCCAGCGCGAACAGGCAGAGGTGTTTCTGCATGCTGATCATGGGTGAATTATACCACAAGGCCAGTTGCCAGTTGGAGCGATATACGTTATACTCTGACGGAGAGGACGAAAACGTCTTGGTAGGGGCGAGGCACTGCCTCGCCCTGGGCGACCCACCGGGTCGCCCCTACACACGGTTATTTTCGTAGTCAAAGGTGGACGATGAGAGCACTTGTACAGCGTGTGACGCACGCGGATGTTCGTGTGGAGGCCTGCGTCGTGGGGGCCATCGAGCGTGGCCTGGTCGTACTGGTGGGCGCGACCCATTCGGATGCGCCGGCCCAGGCCCAGGTGCTGGCCAACAAGGTCGCTAACCTGCGCATCTTTGATGACGAGGCTGGCAAGATGAACCTGTCGGCGCTCGACGTGGGCGCCGGGATGCTGGTCGTGTCACAGTTCACGCTGTATGCCAACTGCCGGCGGGGACGACGGCCCGACTTTATCGCCGCCGCCAGGCCGGAGCTGGCCGAGCCGCTGATCGAGCAATTCGTCCAGGCGCTGCGCCAGACTGGAATCGCCCGGATCGAGCAGGGCGTGTTTGGCGCGCTGATGACGGTCAACATCCACAACGACGGCCCGGTTACGATCATGCTGGACACCGGCGAGCTATTTCTTAATGGCGTGCCGTGATGCTGAGCACCGAGCGCTTGCTGCTGCGTGAGTTTGTTGAAGACGACTCACCGCGTTTGGGCCTAGTGCCTGGCCGAAAACACCGCCTCGGCGCACGTCCTGGAAAAGCTCGGCTTTCAGCTGGAGGGGCGCTTGCGCGAGCACGAGTGGATCAAGGGGCGGTGGCGGGACACGCTGGTGTATGGCCTGATCAGGAGCGAATGGCGAGAATTGTGCTCACATTCATTCCAAGAAATCGTCTGCTGCCAGGTGAGCTTGTTTCAAAATATGCGCTAATGTTGATCGCTTGACTGGACGATGTGCTGGCACGGTGATTTTGAGTAATTCGTCCCCTACTCGCTTTTGTAGCCGAATGTGACTGCCGCGTTGGCGTACCACTGTCCAGCCATCTCGCTGTAGAGCCTTGATAATCTGGACATAGGACAAACTCGGGACCTTGCTCACACGGCAATCTCCCGTACCAGCATATTCTCCTCTAACATCCAATCATCCTCGACTGGCTCAAGGTATAACTCGATTGCCTCTCGAATGTTCCCTAAGGCCTCATCTATTGTCTCCCCTTCGCTGATACAACCTGGTAAAGAAGGCGCATAAACAGTGAAACCGCCCTCGTCGCTGGGCTCAAGAACAACTTTGACCTGCATAAAAATTCTCCTAGGAGCTTGTCGGAGAGACACCTGTAGGGCAGGTTTCCATACCTGCCACAGGCGCGGCGGCTATCCGCAGGACGCCTTTGGCGTAGAAAGCCGCCCTACAAAACGCTCTC
>JAFGFO010000136.1 GCA_016931085.1 Thermoflexales bacterium | reverse complement strand
GCCAGGCGATAATCGTCCACTTTGCTCATTTCATCCTCGCTTCAGGGCTTTTACCAGGCTCTTGGCCGCCTTGCCCTTCGGCCACGCCGCGCTGGTCGTCCAGGTTTGGCCGGCCGGCCCTTGCGCAATGCTCATTTCTCAAACTCCTCTGCTCGCACAAGGAGCTGCGTCATTTCTTCTCATACATCCTCCACCCTGTCAACCAGTGACAATCGCCTGGCGTGAACTCGCAAATGGTCGTCAGAGTAGCTCCTTTGCCAAGCTCGCGCCATTAAGAAATGGCGCGACCGCATTCTTTTCAACCCAGGTAGAGAGCCATTCCTGGGCCAGCTTGTAACGGCGCTTGTCGTGCTTGAATAAACAAGCTACCACCCCAGGTTCTGGTTCGTCCGGGTGAACCATCAAACCATAAATACACGAATTACAGGAAATACAGGCGGCCCGACGGCTGCCCCGGCCTTCCAGCCAACGCAAGGGCAAATCCGGCTCATGGATCAAGGGGCGGCACAAGGCAATAAAATCCACCCGCCCCTGCTGCACAATTTCTTCCAGCCGCTCAATATCCCGGTTGCCACCAACCAGGATCACCGGAACCGGCAGATCAAGCTGCTTGGCGTACTGGAGAAAATAGCTCTGCCGGCGCACAGAGCCAAGATGCGTATGGGATTCCGGCGCTGGCACCGGGCGAAAGCCAAGCTCTTGTTCTGGCCTGACCAGGCAGTCCCACATCCCCCCACTGAGTTCGACAGCATCAACGCCCGCACTGGCGACGGCGTGGGCCAACTCAGGAAAAGTGTCCAGCTCAATACCACCCTTGACATAGTCCGTGCAATTCAGCTTGATCAGGATTGGCCAATCACCCACCTGCTCCCTCGCCTGGCCGACAATCTCGCTCACCATCCTCACCCGGTTTTGCGCCGAGCCGCCATAACCATCCGTGCGGTGGTTCGTGTAAGGCGACAGGAAGCAACTCAACAGCCCACCGTGCGCCGCGTGGAGTTGGACCCCATCAAAGCCAGCCACTTTCATGTGAACGATCGCCTCGACAAAGCAGCCAACGATCTGGCGGATCTCTGGCGCGGTCAGCGGCCTGACCGGCCGAGACGCGAAGGGTGAACGATGCTCAGACGGCCCAGCATCGACATACCCCACTTCGAGTTGAGCCACGATCTTGCCCGGTCCCGAAGTGTGAACGACCTGCGCCAGCCTGTCGATATCCGCCACGCACAGCTCGGCATAGGTCCTTGGGTCCGGGCTTGTTTCTCCCGGGAAACGCTCCCGATACACCGGCAAGCCGCCGCTGATAATCAACCCCACACCGCCGAGGGCCAGCGCCCGATAGAGGTCCAACACTGGATCGGTCACTCGACGGATTCCCAAGATAGACGGATCCCAGGTTGAAGATCGAACCAGGCGGTTAGGCAACCTCAAAGCACCGATGGCACCCTCGGAAAAAATCTTGAACTTGTCTCTTCTCATAAGGAACCTCAAATACACGCCGGGCTATTTCGGTAGCCCCTGATTACCCAGTTCGTCCAGCTCGCCCAACAAACGCTCGATCTCTTCGCCCGTGTTATAGTGCACCAGGCCTACCCGCACCATGCCGCCGCGGTCCTCCACTCCCAAGCGCTCCGTCACAGCCAGAGCGTAATAGTTCCCGTCCCACACAAAAATGCCTCGCTGTCCCAAGTACTCGGCAACCTGGCGCGGTGTGAACCCCTCCAGACGAAATGCGACCGTTGGCACGCGCCAATCGAACTGCACCGGGTCGGTGATGCCGTAGATCCGCACTCCCGGAATGCGTTGCAGCCCGGCAATCAACTGCGTGCATACTCCCCGCTCATACGCCTGGATCAACCTCATCCCGGCTACGATCCGCTCACGCCGGGTGCCACTTTGGACACCCCCTACCTGCGCCAGGTACTCTACTGCCGCCAGCGTCCCGGCGATCCCTTCGTGATTCTGCGTGCCGGTCTCGAATTTGTGCGGCGGTTGATTCTTCGCCGGACGCACCTTGTACGCCGGCAACCGGTCCAGCAAGTCGCGCTTGCCGTACAGGACGCCCACGTGCGGCCCAAAGAACTTGTACGCAGAGCACGCCAAGAAATCGCAATCCAGCACCTGCACATCCATTGGCCCGTGCGGCGCGTACTGGACGGCGTCAATAAAGGCCAACGCACCGGCCGAGTGCGCCATGGTCACAATTGTCTTGACGTCATTGATCGTTCCAACAGCGTTCGAGGCATAGCCACACGCCACGATCTTGGTGCGCTTGGAAAGCTGTTGTTCCAAGTCAGATAATTTGAGCGTACAGTCCTCGACGTCGAAATCAACCCATTTCACCACCGCGCCAGCATCCCGCGCCATCAGCACCCACGGTGTAATGTTGGCATCGTGATCCAGCCGTGTGACGATGACCTCGTCGCCTGGCTTGATCCACTGCCCCAACGTCCGGCTGAGGGCAAATGTCAAGGTCGTCATATTCGCGCCGAACACAATCTCGGCAGCGTCACCCGCCCCCAGCATATCGGCCATCGCCCGATGCGCCTCATCCAGCATAGCGTCACTGCGCTGGCTGGTGGCAAAGGCTCCATCGTGATTAGCATTGTCGTTCAGCAAATACCCCGTCATCGCATCGATAACCCTTTGCGGCACCTGCGTGCCGCCGGGATTGTCGAAAAACACGACCGGGTGACCAGCTTGAACCTGGCTCAAAGACGGAAACTGTTGCCGCACGTGTGACAAGTCAACCATACGTCCCTCCAAAAGATCAAACCTTGAATCTCTTACATGCCCAATCGTCACTCGACCTTATCGTCTTTGTGATCCATTCCAGACTCTCGCTATCACTCCAACCCCAGCATCTTCTTGGCCATGCGGTAATCAGGCGAGAACATGTATGGGAATCCCTCTGTCCTGTGCTAGCGGAAACTGAGAGATTTGCGTAGCTCGTGCCCATCAAACGGGCCGGTGACCTTCAATGGCGGCAAAACACCTGTCTGCCGAATGGTGGGTAGACTCGCCAGGTTCTGCTGCGCATGCTCGTAACGCGGGTTGAGCTCAAGCGCGCGATGCCAAGCCGCTTCTGCCTCATCGTAGCGACGCTGCATCATCAGACAGATACCCAGGTTGCCCCATGGCTGTTCCCGGCAGTCTCCCATCTCGATGACACGCCGAAAAACCAACTCGGCCTCACCCCACGCCTCACCTTCCATCAGCTTGACGCCTGCCTGGTAAAGCTCCTCCTGCTCAATGAACTGCTCCAACGTAAAACCCGGCCCTCTTAGCGCCATCTCCTTCTCAGCCATCTGGCGCGCAAAAGCCAATTCCTCGGCCATCTTTTTCCTCAGCGCCGGATCCCCTTCCAGTTCAAGCGCACGCTCGAAATCGCGCACCGACCGCCCCTGGCGCGAAGTATACCGAGCCGCCAAGCCACGGTCATACCATAGCTCTGAACGCTCAGGCGCAATACTCACCGCCTGCGACAAAACCTCGTAGGCCTGATCCAAATGCTGCAGCATCTGGTGAGCTATACCCAGGTATTCCAGCACCTCAGCATGATGTGGCGAGCCGGGTGGGATGCGTGGCAAGATGCGCTGGCAAGTCTGAATGGCGCCCGCGTAATCCTTGTCTGCCAGTTGGCGATAAATCTCACCCAGCCAACTGTCAATCCGCTGTGGGCGAGCAAACCGCCCACTCATCATCGCTCGTCTACGCTTTTTCATACATCTCTCCCTACTCGATCTGCCCTTATGAAATCTACGACCAATCCGGCTACCTGGTCCTCATATCACCGATTAGCCCAATACACACCGGGACAGCGCCAAGCCCGGCAAACCACTCCCAGAACTCGGGCGTGCCAGGCGTGCCCCACTGCTGCGTTTCAAGCGCCGCTATCGGCAAGCGGGTTATGATGCCGCCAGGCAGCCCCAGGTTGATCGGGCTCTGGTCGGTGCGCTTTTGGGCGAGTTCAAAAAAAGCCGGCCACAGCGCTTCTCTTATATCCATTCCCAAACCGATCCCATAGCCGGCCAGGTCAGACTTGGACAGGTTATGCCTGAGCGACGAGCCGCTCATCAGACGCGGTTTGTAGCCATAACGCCCATCGCCGGTAGCGACGATCAAGCGTGTCTGGCCAACAGCACCACGAATTGTGCTCGAGGGATTCCTGGTCGTGATAGGCTCGATGGCGTGCACACGCCGTACAATCTCGTCAAGCGGCAGCGGATCGGGCGATTCACGCACGACTTGATGGGTCAATTCGGTATAATTCTTGCTTTCCGGCATTGCATCTACACCTCCACTCTGCCCGATCGGCCCCCGTCCTCGGCTAAACCTGGGCTACCTCCAGTCGAAAGTGTGATCGCATCAGGGACATCTTTCTCAACCCACTGTGAGATAATCACACAAAACCTTCATCGACAAGAACGCTTCCCGAGTTGGTAATTTCATGCCTTTGGCCCGACCCACCGACAACACGACACCAACTTACAGATACAAGCTTGGCGTTTGCCCCACCTGATTCGAGCCAGAAGCTGAACCCGCCATACATGCCAGGAACGGGAAACCACATCTTGGGCTCGTCTAGCTCCAACAACACCTCCAGTTCTGGCAAGCGGAGGCACTCCCTGTCGACAAGCTCAGCCGCCCGTTCGCGAATGGTCGAGTGAAAATGGGCCTGAATTTTCACCAAGATGCCCAAAGGGACCTTGTGCTTGTATACCGGTTCAAGGGGCTGGATCAAATCAACGTGGCCTCTTTGTTCTGCAATATCGATAGGCCGCTCTCCTTTCGAGTTTTGCAGCGTTCTCCAAGCGCCCAGACCGATGAGCCTCTCAACGACATCAGCTGGCGCGTTCCCATACGCAGCTTGATGAAGGGGCGTATACCAAGACTCGCCATCAAGTCTCCACGAGTTGACATGACATGTGCCTTTCGCGACAAGTTCGAGTACTTTGGCCCAATCAAAGCTCTTGGCAGCATCCGCCAATGCGTGTCGCGCTGCCACAAATTCGAGTTTCACTGTGCTTGATTTCGTCACGCCATCCCATTCGACTGACATTTGACCATCACTTGTTTACGCCAACACAGCCCAATACCACACCCTCTACCACCGGTTGAAATTGTGGTCGTATTTGCCTACGCCACGAATATCCACCCTCTCCCCGGATACCCGCGCCCAGCCATCCACTTCCACCAGCAGCTCGTGATAATCAATGTCAATGTAGCTGAACACCGGTGGAATTCGCATCCGGTTACGGTGGACATACAAAGGCTTCACCATCAAGTTCATGTCCGGCGATGCTACCCGCCAGGTAGAGCCTGGCTGTGCAGGGTCAAAGCCAAAGTGAGCCGGCGAAGCCAGGTACCTACCCTCCTCAGCCTGCCACAGATACGTGTAGTGGTGCGGTACGCCGGCGTCATAATGGCAATCCATCACCACCCCGGCCATCCCCGATGCCCAGAAATGCAGCCAGTGGGCTGTCGAGTGGCGCGGCTGCACACCCCAGTTGTGCTCACAATAGCCGTAACCCTCAAATGGATACTCTTGCCCGCCAAGCTGTAGGCTACCCCGCGTTTCATTGAGCAGCGATTGCACGATCGTATAGTCAATATCGCGCGTCAGTAGCCAGTTACGATGCAGCGGCGTCTGCGGGGTCTGCACCAGGTGGGCTGTTATATCCGCCGTCTGCACCTCAATCTGCCAGTGTTCT
>JAFGFO010000135.1 GCA_016931085.1 Thermoflexales bacterium | reverse complement strand
AGCGCTCGATCTTGCGCGCGCGCGCCACCAGCACCTTGTCGTCTTCTGAAAGCTCCTCGATGCCCAGGATGGCGATGATGTCTTGCAGCTCTTTGTAACGCTGAAGCACACGCTGCACCTCGCGCGCGACTGTATAATGTTCCTGTCCCACAACGTGTGGATCCAGGATGCGGCTGGTCGAGGTCAAGGGATCCACCGCCGGGTAGATGCCCTTTTCCACAATCGCGCGGTCCAGCGCGATCGTGGCATCCAGGTGAGTAAAGGTCGCCACCGGAGCCGGGTCCGAGTAATCGTCGGCCGGCACATACACCGCCTGCATCGAAGTGATAGAGCCGCGTAGGGTCGAGGTAATACGCTCTTGCAACTCACCCATCTCGGTACCCAAGGTCGGCTGGTAACCCACCGCCGAGGGCATGCGCCCGAGCAGCGCCGATACCTCTGAGCCGGACATGACGAAACGGAAGATGTTGTCGATAAACAGCAGCACGTCGCGGCCCTGGTCGCGAAAATACTCGGCCATTGTCAAGCCGGTCAATCCCACCCGCAGGCGCACGCCGGGCGGCTCGTTCATCTGGCCAAAGACCATCACAGTGCTGCCCATCACGCCCGACTCGATCATCTCTCCGTAGAACTGGGTGCCTTCGCGCGTGCGCTCACCGATGCCGGCAAACACGCTATAGCCCTGGTGCTCGATGGCGATCGAGCGCATCAACTCAGCAATGATAATCGTCTTGCCCACGCCGGCGCCGCCAAAGATACCCGTCTTGCCACCCTTGGTGAACGGCGCGATCAGGTCGATGACCTTGATGCCGGTTTCCAGAATCTCGGCTCGAGTCGACTGTTCCTCAAAGGACGGCGCGGGGCGGTGGATGGGATAGTAGGTCTCAGCCTCCACAGCGCCCTTGCCGTCAACAGGCTCACCCAGCACATTGAAAATGCGCCCTAAGGTGCTGAAGCCAACCGGCGCCATGATAGGAGCGCCAGTCGCCAGCACCTCGGTCCCGCGCGCCAGGCCATCGGTAGCACCCATGGCCACACAACGCACCCAATTGTCACCCAGGTGCTGCTGAACCTCCAACACCAGCTTGCCACCGTCACGCTGTATTTCCAGCGCATGATAAATTTCCGGCAGCGCCTGAGGAGGGAACTCAACGTCCACCACCGCACCTTTGACTTGCACAACTTGACCCATGGATTTCGTTGTCATATCGCCCCCTGGAATTTTAGATTGCGAATTGCGGGCACTCCGTGATTAGCGCATGCTCGCTTGCAGAGCCTCGGCGCCGCCGGCAATGTCTAACAACTCGCTGGTGATGCCCTGTTGGCGCGCTTTGTTGTAGTCGATAGTCAGATCGTCAATCAGAGAAAGCGCATTATCGGTAGCGTTGCGCATGGCCACCATGCGGGCCGAATGTTCACTGGCCAGCGATTCGAGGATGGCCTGGTAGATCTGCAGCACTGTGAAACGTGGTAGGATCGTGTCCAGGATCACCTGGGGCGACGGCTCGTAGATATACTGTGTCACCTTGAGGCGTTCCGGGTGCGCATCCACAAGATAGGCAGACGCTGCCTGGTCAACCATCTTGGTGGGGCGCAGGGGCAGCAGGCGCTTGACGGCCGGCTCCTGGCGCATCCTATTGACAAAGACAGTATAAGCCAGGTAAACCTGGTCGACAGTGTTGCTGAGATAGGCGTCAATCGCCGTGCGTGCAATAGGCGCTATATCCACAATGCCGGGCGCGGCCGGCAAGTGGGAAAACTCGGCCATAATGTCATAATGCCGCCGCCACATCAACTCGCGTCCCTTGCGCCCCACCGTGATCAACTTGGCCGGCTTGTCCAGTTGCTTGATAAAAGACTCGGTCGTGCGCACGATGTTGTGGTTGAACGCGCCGCACAAGCCACGATCGCTGGTGAGTAGCACCACCCCAACGGTATCGACCTTGGGCCGCACTTCCAACAAGCGGTGCAACTTGCCATCGGCCGTGGGCTGGCTGGCCAGGTGCGAAAGCACTTCCCAGGCCAGCCGCGCGTAGGGGCGTGTAGCCAGCACCTGCTCCTGGGCACGGCGGACTCGAGAAGCTGAGACTGCTTCCATAGCACGTGTGATCTGGGCAATGTTCTTGACGCTCTTGATACGCCGGCGAAATTCGCGAGTAGTAGACATGTTGGGTTTAAGGTTTGATGTTTAAGGTTTAAGGTTACACTGGACGTGCGACCTGAAACTTGCAACCTGAAACTTGAAACTATACAAAGGTCTTGTTGAACTCCTCAATAGCAGTGCGCAGGGCTTGCTCGGTCTTTTCGTCAAGCTTTTTGTCGCGCGCAATCGACTCGCCCAGGTTCGGATAATGGGTATCCAGGAAGCGCAGCAAGCCGCTTTCCCATTCACGCATACGGGCCAGCGGGATCGTGTCTGCATAACCCTGGGTGCCGGCAAAGATCACCGTCACCTGGTGCGCCAACGACATCGGCACGTACTGAGGCTGCTTGAGAATTTCTTGCAAGCGGCGGCCGCGCTCCAGGCGCGCCAGGGTCGCCTTGTCCAAGTCAGAGCCGAACTGGGCAAAAACCGCCAACTCGCGGAATTGAGACATGTCCAAGCGGAGCCGGCCGGCCACCTGTTTCATGGCCTTGGTTTGCGCATCGCCACCCACGCGCGACACGCTGATGCCAACGTTGATCGCCGGGCGAATACCGGCGTTGAACAAATCGCTCTCCAGGTAAATCTGGCCGTCCGTGATCGAAATCACGTTGGTAGGAATGTAAGCCGAGACATCCCCCAGCAAAGTCTCGATGATTGGGAGTGCGGTCAACGACCCTCCCGTGCCCGGCAGCGGCACGATCTCGAATTGCTCCGCGTCAGGCCGGCTTTTGAGCGCGCTCTCAGCCTCGCGGCGGCCCCTCACACCTGTATACCTCTCTCCCCCCTGTGCCTGTTCATTCGAGCCGCCCCGCGGCCGAAGGATGTAATGGGGCGCCAGGCGCGCGGCGCGCTCCAGCAAGCGGCTGTGCAAATAGAACACATCGCCGGGGTAGGCCTCGCGGCCCGGCGGGCGGCGCAGCAGCAGCGATACCTGGCGATAGGCCCAGGCGTGCTTGGACAGGTCGTCATAAATCACCAAGGCGTCGTTAACCTTTTCTCCACCCACCAGCACGCCATTCTCCATCGCCTCTTCGCCCATGGCGCAGCCTGCGTAGGGCGCCAGGTACTGCAGCGTGGCCGGGTCCGAAGCCGAGGCCACGACGACGGTGGTGTATTCCAACGCGCCGCGCCGCTCCAACGTCGCCACCACACGCGCCACCTGGGCCAGCTTTTGGCCGATAGCCACGTAAATACAATACAGGCCCTTGTCCTTTTGATTGATAATCGTATCAATCGCGAGGGCCGTCTTGCCCGTCTGCCGGTCGCCGATGATCAACTCGCGTTGGCCGCGCCCGATAGGGATCATGGCATCAATCGCCTTGATGCCGGTTTGCAGCGCCGTGTCGACGTTCGCGCGCTCGATCACCCCAGGCGCGATGCGCTCGATAGTGCGAAAACGTCCTGTCACGACTGGTCCCTTACCGTCAATCGGTTGGCCGAGCACATCCACCACCCGTCCCACCAAGCTGTCGCCAACCGGCACCGACACGATGCGCCCCACGGCCTGCACCATCTGGCCTTCTTCGATATCTGAATATTCGCCCATGATGATCACGCCAACGTGGTCATGCTCCAAGTTAAAGGCGATGCCCAGCGTGCCACTCTCAAAGCGCACCATCTCGTTGGCGCGCACGGCCGGCAAGCCCGTCACACGGGCGATGCCATCGCCGACCTCGGCAACACGCCCCACTTCGATCGAGGTCACGTCTGGCTCGAAAAGCGCGATCTGCTGCTGGAGAGAAGCAGTCAGCTCGCCAATGACATCAAGAGTTGTCGTCACACTCAAACCTCCAGGCTAGGATTAGAACCAAGCAATACAGAAATATTTCGTGCCTTTCGTGCGCGAAGCATTCGTGTCATTCGTGATAAACTACTCGACCAATCGACTAACAGTCGCAGCGTCCAGCTTGCCCACCACCGCGATGACCAGGCGCGCGGCCCGGTCGTAATCGTCGCGATGGATGATGGCGCCGTGGCTGTGGATGTGGCGCGACGGCACGCCTAGGACGACCGTTGGCACGCCGGTTTTGTGCAGGTGAATCTCACCGCCATCGGTCGCGCCATGCTCCATCGTAGAGAACTGCAGCGGAACGTCCAACTCGCGCGCGGTGTCAATCACCAGGTCGCGCAGCTTTAAATTCGGGATCATGCACGCATCGTAAAACATCACCGACGGTCCACCGCCTAACTTGATGGCGCACTCTTCCTCTTTGATGCCTGGCACGTCGCCGGCGATTTCGGATTCCAGGACCAGGGCCACGTCCGGGCTTACCATCTCCACGCTGGTCACCGCGCCGCGCAGGCCGACCTCCTCCATCACAGTCGCCACACCGTACACCGTGTTAGGATGCGGCTGGGCGGCAAAGTGCTGAGCGGCCTGGATCATCAAGGCACAGCCGACCCGATTGTCAAAAGCCTTGGCCAGGTAAGTCTTGCCGCCGGCCAGGGGGGTGAAACGGCTGTCCGGCACTACCGGGTCGCCCATCCGCACGCCGGCAGCGGCGACCTCCTCCGCCGACGACGCGCCAATGTCAATGTACATGTCCTTCTTTTCGACCATTTTCTTGCGCTCGTCCGCCGAGATCAGGTGGGGCGGCTTGGCGCCAATGATACCCAGCACGTCGCCCGAAGAGGTCTTGATCACCACGCGTTGGCCCAACAACACGTGATCCCACCAGCCTCCCAGGGGGATGAACTTGATAAAGCCCTCCTTGGTGATGTGGCGCACCATGAAACCAACTTCATCCATGTGGCCAGCCAACAGCACACGCGGGCCGCTGCCATCGCCCAGCTTGCAGATCACACTGCCGATCTTGTCCTGGACGACCTGGCCCAACGGATCGAGATAACGGCGGATAACGGCGCGCACCTCAGCTTCATAACCTGGCACGCCGTGTGCGTCAGTCAAGGCTTGCAATAATTGTTCGGTCGAATCCATCGTTTACTCCTGTGCGAATCGGCGAATAACAAATAGCAAATAACAAATTACATCATACACTATACACACGGCCTTGTCCAGTCATCGGCAGACCCTAAGGGTCCGTAAAAATATAAAATCCGTCGTGTGGGGGAGTGGTCGAGCTTTCAGGCCAGACTTCCGAAGTCTCAAAGACTTCGGAAGT
>JAFGFO010000134.1 GCA_016931085.1 Thermoflexales bacterium | reverse complement strand
CGTTTTGTAGGGCGGCTTTCCATAGCCGCCGCGCCTGTGGCAGGTATGGAAACCTGCCCTACGGGCGTCTCTCCGACAAGCTCCTAGATTCGCGTAGATTAGTGGATAATACCACAATAGACACAAGCACGCCGCTGTAGAGACGCAATATATTAGGTCTCTACGGCGCTGCCCGAGGCGGGCCGGGCGCGCTGCTTGGCCCACTGGCGCAGGGCGTCGATCGACTCGGACATCATCTGCGAGACGGGCACCGTCTCTTGCAGCACGCCCAGCAGGTCCTCGGTCGTCACCGGCCGGCCCTGGTCGAAGGCCTCGTACAAGGCGGCGACGAGGGCCTGCTCGATTTCCGCCCCCGAAAGCCCTTCGCTTGCCATGGCCAGCGTCGCCAGGTTGAACTGGGACGGGTCGCGCTTGCGCTTGCGCAAGTGGATGCGAAAGATGTCCTCGCGCTCGCGCGGGGTGGGCAAGTCGACGAAAAAGACCTCGTCGAAGCGCCCCTTGCGCACCAGCTCGGGCGGCAGTTGGCTCACGTCGTTGGCCGTGGCGACGACGAACACGGGGGCGGTCTTCTCCTGCAGCCAGGTGATAAAGCTGCCGAACACACGCGCCGCCGTGCCGGCGTCCGAGAAATTCGAGCTGCCCACGCCCGAAAAGCCCTTCTCGATCTCGTCTGTCCACAGCACCACCGGCGCGACCGATTCGGCCAACTGGATGGCTTTGCGCAGATTTTCTTCCGAGGAGCCAACCAGGCCGCCGAACAAGCGCCCCACGTCGAGGCGCAGCAGGGGCAGCTTCCAGGCGTTGGCGATCGACTTGGCCACCAGCGACTTGCCGCAGCCCTGCACGCCTACCAAGAGGATGCCCTTGGGGGCGGGCAGGCCAAAGGCGCGCGCCTCCTCGCCAAAGGCGCGCGCCCGCTTACGCAGCCATTCCTTGAGCACGTCCAGCCCGCCCACCTCGTCCATCCCGACCTGGAGATCGTAGAATTCCAGCAGGCCCGATTTGCGGATGATCTGCCGTTTCTCAGCGCTGACCAGGTCGATCGCCCGCCGGTCGAGCGCGCGGGTCAGCACGGTCGCCTTGGCCACCGCGTGCTCGGCCTCGATCTCGGTCAATCCCAGCGCGGCCCGCACCAACTGCTCGCGCTCGCGCTTGTCCAGTTGGACGTTGACCGCGCCGGTGGTCTGCGCCTTGGCGATGATCTGGTCGAGCATGGCGGCCAGCTCGCCGGCGGCCGGCAGGTCAAAATCCACCAGCGTGATCTCTTTTTCCAGCTCGGGCGGGATTTTGAGCACGGGCGAAAGCAGCACGACGGTCTTGCTGCTCTCCTTGACCGCCTGGGCCACGTCGCGCAGGCGACGGACGACGTCGGGGCTTTGGAAGTAGGGGTGGAAATCGCGCAGCACGTAAATCGTGGCCGCCCCGGCCGGTTCGTCCATCACCAGGTTCAACATCAGCAGGGGGTCGCGCTTGGAGGCATCGCGGCGCGTGGGGGTAGCCGTGTTGTAGCAGCCCTCGGTGCACGACCAGGCCACGACTTTTTTGCGCTGGGCGATGGCCAGCGCCTCGATTTGTTCCAGCGCGCGTTCCTCCTCGGCCGTCACCACGTACAGCAGCGGGTAACGCGCGCGGATGTAGGTATCCAGGTCTTGACGCATAGTGCCCGTAATGATAACAGAAGGTTGGCGTTTGCGCAAGACCCACGGTTTCCAGAATGGCCGCTAAAGCCACACGTGGGCGGGGTCGCGCTCCTCGCCGTTGACATAGACGCGAGTGGACTTCCAGGAGCGAACCATGTTCAACAACTGCCAGAACGAGCGCGTTTGAGCGCGGCCAAAAATGACGCGGTGCACCAGGCGGCGTTTTTCATCCAGCAGTTTGGAATAACCGGGCTGCTTTTGCGCAAAGGTGACGATGCGATCCAAGTATGACGAGGGAGGGTCGTCGAACTCGATCACGGCGTACCATTCGCGCCCCTGCTGGGAGGCAGGGGCCGCTTGGCCCTCGGCCAGGTCTGGCGCGGGCAAGTTAGAAGCGTCCGCCTCGCGCCCGGCCATGGCCACCAGGTCACGGACGGCCTGCTGGAACGGCTCGTGCGCCAGCAGATCGACGGCCGGCAGGCTGAAACGCGCGGCGGGATTGGCCAGGCGGATTTCGAGCGGCTGCTCCTGGCCAGCCAGGGCCTGGACAAAATGTTGGAGCAAGGGGACGCCGGCGTTTTCTTCAAAGGCCGACAACCCGATCTGCACGCACTCGCCAAGCCGCTCGCCTGGCCGTGTTGGCGGGGTGCAGCCGCAGGCGGGTGACAGGCTGAGGATCTGGTGGGGGGTTAGCCCAAGCCCCAGTCTGGCCTGCAGCCACAGCAGAAAGCCGGCATACGGGCCGTCCCAGGCCATGCGGCTGACGGTCCAGGCAAAAAAATCCGCGTTAGACATCAGCCAGCCACCCAGCGCCACGTCAAAAGCGGCTTGGGCCTGAAAAACGGTGTCTTGACACTCGTCAAACACGCGCTGGATCTCGGTGCAGGCGGCGGCCGGCTGGCGGCCAAACAACCCGGCCTCCAGGCCGTAGAGGTAGAGGTATGCATAGCCCAGGCCGGGCAGGCCCTCGCGCCGCGTCAGCCAGTCCAGATACACCCATCGCTGTCCCTCGTCCAACTGCGCAAAGGACACGCGCCGGGGGGGCTGAGGCACATCCTCAGGCCACTTGGGCTGGCTTAGCCTGAGCCGGGGCAAAATCAGGCCGGGGTCGTCCACGTCAGGCGCAGTCAACTGGACAGGCGGGCCCTCGCGGCCAGCCGGCGTGTTCCCCCAAGCGGCGACGAGCTGGCCGATGGGCAAGTCACGCCCGGCCAGCCTCACGTGGCTCTTTTTGATTTGCGCCCAGGGGCCAAGTTTAGCCATAAGCCAGCACCTCACGCACGGTGAGCCGCGAGGCGTTCCAGGCCGGCCAGGCGCTGGCAGCGGCGGCGATGACGATCACGCCCAGCAGGCACCACAAGGCACCCTGGACCGAGAACTCGTAGGGGAACGGGCTGCCCATGAAACCGATCCCCAGGCCATCGCTGAACCACTTGCCCAGCGGCACAGCCAGCGCCACCCCGATGACCCAACTGATCAGGCCGGTGAAGATGCCCTCGGCAATCACGATCCAACGCACGGCGGCGTCCGAGGCGCCAATCGCGCGCATCACGCCGATTTCGCGCGTGCGTTCCAACACGTTGATGCTCATCGTCCCCATCAAGCCCAAGCCCCCCACGGTTGCCACGAGCGCCGCCATGGTAGAAAGCAGCACGATCACGGCATCGGCGATGGCCCGCGCGAGGGTACGCAGCATGGCGGTGGTGTAGGTGAGAGAGATGCCTATCCCAGCTTCTTTGAAACGATCCTCCATGGCGCGGGTCGTGTCCAACTGCGTTTGTTCGTCGTGATCTTGCGTTTTGACGGCGATGCCGCTGGCGCGTTTCGTCTGGTTCACAACACGGCTGTAATAGTCGTAGCTCGCGTGCACGTCGGTCTTCCAAACCGACATGACCTGGTAGATGCCCACGACATGCCAGTCCCCCTCATGCCCCTGGATTTTCAGCCTGATCGGACTGCCCAGGTGGATATCCGGCTCGTCCTTGAGCACGCGCGCGTTGAGCAGGACGGCGTTTTCGTCCCCCGGCACGAGCCAGCGGCCGGCGATGATAACGGGATCGAGCACCTGGGTGGCTGGGGCAGCCGCGATGACACGCAACGGTTTGCTTTCGCTGCCGTCGGGCCGGATGCGATACGCGGTATCCAGGCTAAGGTTTTCGACGTGGGTGACGCCGGGGATGCGCTCGACTTCGGCAAAGAGCTTGTCGAGGCGATAATCGCCGGTAAAAAAGGCCTCGACGTCGAAATTCCAATAACGGATCATGTCGTCGACCATGAGATAGGCCGAGGTGCGGGCGCTCATCACCGAGATGAAAACAGCGCAGGCCAGGCTCAACGTGAGCAGGGTGAGCGCCAGGCGGCCTTTGCGCCTGAAGGTGTTGCGCAGCGAGAGCAGCAGCGGGCGGGAAGAAGGCAGCCAGGTGATCCCCCCTGCCAACAGCTTGTCTAGCCACCCGCCGCCGGAACGTTCCTGGCCCAGGCCATAGGAGCCGAGCGCCTCACGCACCGTCAGGCGGGTGCCGTTGAAGATAGGCCCCAACGCCGCGATCACCGGCACCAACAGGGCGACAGCGGCTTCTAGCAGGATCACCTCCGGCGGAATCCTAAAGGCGCCGGCCTTGAAATTGACAAAATAAGCCAAAAAGCCAATAAATCCACGCGCGCCGGCCGCCGCCAGCGGGACAGCGATTGCCCACCCCAGCAAGCCGAAAATCATCACCAGGCCCAGGTACATCCGTATGATCTGCCCGCGCCCCGCGCCCACCGCCTTCATGACGCCGATCTGGCGGGTCTGCTGCGCCAGGATGGCCGAGATGGTGTTGATCACCAGCAGGACGCCCAGGAAGAGTGAGAGCACGCCTATCACGCTCAGGACCAACGAGATGGCCTGAAAGGTATTGTCGGCCGGCAGCCGGCCTGAGGTAGGAACAGAAGTATAACCGATGATATAGCCGGCGGCTTGCATCTGGTCGCGGACCCGCCGAGCGACGCGTTCGATGTGAGCCTTGTCACGCGCGTCACCCATGACCCGGATGTTCAACTCGCTGTAGCCTGGCGGCCCACCCAGCCACTCGAGCGTCTCGGGCGTGACGTAGGCCGAAGGCATACCGGCGGTCGTGGCGGCTTCCCGGCCAAAGTCGTAAGCCAGGCCAGCCAGGCGCACCTGCCGCTGGCTGCCGTCGGGCGCCTGGACCGTGATCGTATCGCCCAGGCGGGTTTTGGACAGGCCCATGAAGGGGATGAGCAGCCCGCTGCGCTCGAGCACGACTTCGCGCTCGGGCGGCGGCCAGGCGCCGGCCGGCCACCTACCTGGCGCCAGGGAGTAAGCGACTTCTGGCTTGATGAGATTGATGCGGATGGCGTTGTAATCGGGAACGGCCACGAGCATGAGCACGTTCCAATTGTCTTGCGGCGTGTGTCTAAAGCGCACGGGGAACGTGCGCCGGCCTTCAGCCTCAGCCACGCCTTCCACCTTGCGCACCGTCTCGACCAGGCCATCGTCAAAAGCGGCAAAAGTTGACAAGAGATTGTCGGTGGCGAGTGAGATCGTCGCGTGAGCTGGCTTGATGGCCTCGTAACTGGCCAGCAAGTCACGCCTGGCCAGCAAGTTCATGTGCGCCATCGCCCCGACCGCAAACACGCCAGCGGCGACAGACAGCACGACGAGCAGCGTGCGGGTCTTGTTGCCCCACACGTCGGCCCACACCTTACGCCAACGAGTTCCAATCATCGCTCTCCCAAGATGGTTTCAGGTTCCAGGTTTAACGTCTCAGGTTCAGCTTGCTCTCATGCCCAAGGCCATGGGGCTGAGATAAGGTATCAGCCAGATCAACCAGACCGCCACGCTGAATTTGTGAAAATTACGGATGAGCCTCTCGTCTTTTCTCCACAACACCAGCGTGGCCCAGATCGCGTGGATGAACATCAGGACAATGGCCACCAGGCCAGTCAGACCGTGGACATTAAAAACCAGCCCGCCAGCCCTCTCAAACATCAAACCGGTGCCCCACGTATCGCAAATGATCCCTAGCCAGAAGAAGGTGAGGTGCCAGGTCTTGAGCCGGCCGGCAAAACGCTCGCTCCACACGCCAATGGAATAGAAAACCAGGGCCAGGTTAATGACAATCATGGGGGTATAGCTTGTCACAAGCGCTCTCCTTTTACAATGTGTCTTGCATGACTCTACTGAAATAACTTGAGTTTTACCGCGAAGGCGCGAAGGACGCCAAGAAAATTAAGGTGGGGCCAAAGATTCTTCAAAGAATCGCTTTTTCAGTGGACTCCTTGCGTGTCATCGCGTTTTTCGCCTCACGCTCGGCGCTAGTTTACACCATTTCGAGCGCCAGTCAAGTTGAGACTACACATTTGCGTTATCTTGGTGTATAATGGTCCTAGGCTGGATGAGGCGAGGTGCGCCTGCCAGCATGTGGAGGAATGCCATGACGGACGTTTCAAACTACTTTGAGATCATCTCGATCACAGACAATGTCATCCATGCTCAATTGAGAGGATCATGGTCGGATCGAGTCATGAGCCAGTGCAGCGAAGAAATTCAAACGAGATTCGAACAAGCCGTGTTGAGCCTCGAAGGCAAAAAGTTCATCTTGCTGGCTGATTGGTCGGATAGCAAGATTCTTGGCCCCAAAGCAGAGACTCACCTGGCGCGCTCAATGGTGATTTTCAAGCAGAACAACGGCTACAAGGTAGTTGAGGTTGTCCCCAAGACCCTAGTCAGAATAGGGCTCAAGCAGGCCGCCAACCAAACGCGAGAGGACAATTTTCGCATCGTCGTGAGCACGATGGCCGAAGCGCGCGAGGTCATCAAGCGACTTCAGAAAGAGATAAGCGCCCAGCAGCCACCCGCCTAGTCTGCGGCTTTGATCCGAGGTAACACTCCCCCAGTTCGCGCAATCCGCTTAAAGTTTTGACAATCCGCCAGATCGGGCAGATCCCAATCGCTCGGCCGTCCATGGGATAGGAGACACGCCCAAGACGCAGCCCCTTCCACCATGGAGACAACCACCTGAACCTGGCCTGCAGCCTGGGAATTGGGGACGAATCGCTTGCGGGAAATCGAGCTGGCAGGTGCCTCGATCGAGGACGTGCGTTACCCCTTCAAGCCGTGCAACTAGGCCAAAGCAGGCCGATAGTTGCTACAAAACTGCAACAAAATTGCAACAAAATTGCCATGTTAACCCAGCTTGTTCATAGTATAATAGGATTTAGGCTCAATGCTTTTCAAATAACGTAGCTGCCAAAACCCCTGTCGGCAGCGGGCTGGCATAGGGATGCTGTCGCATAAGAATGCTCCAAACAGGTGGAGACCTTTTGCTCTTAGAGCTGGCCATGCGTAAAATGCCTTTGCTTCTCTTTATGTGCTATGCACTGCTAAGCTTGGCGGTTATCGCACAAGCTGAATACCTCCGCCCAATTCCACTGGCAGTCTTTGTGGTGGCGAGCACGGGCTTGCTCATTGCTGGCCTGGCCGCCGTGGCGATTGGAGCACACTACCTGCCCGGCTATTTCGACAGTCTCAAGTTTCAGGTTCCAAGTTTCAGGTTCGAGCTTCCCGATGCCGTCATCTTTGTTTTTGACGAGGCACAAAGCGCCCATGCGCTCTACTTCGAAAATAGCCAGGGAGACACACACACCAAGCACCCAGGGAAAATTTTAAAAATCTCTGTGCCTCTGTGGCAAATCATCAGGTGCATCAAGCTCGTGGGCAAAAGCGGGCTATCAGTGGCGCCGGTCCGGGCCGGCACGCACGCGGCAGTATTGATGTTAGTCGTGATTGTGACCAACTGGGCTCGCCCGGACCCGCGATTGAGCGCGCGTGAACTGCGGGGAGCGGATATCGCCCGGGCTACCGGCGGGCAAGTGGCTGCCTCAACCCACGCGGCGCCGGCGGCCCCCAGTTTGCGTCCGCTGCTGTTGAAGAAGGACGAGCCCGTCATCCGCCATGCGCAAGCGATGACGCAGATCCCAAGCCGCCTGCGCGGGACGATCATCACGTATACCGTTCAACCCGGCGACACGCTGTTTGGCGTTGCTTTGCAATTTGACCTGGAGCCAGAAACGATCTTGTGGGCCAACCCCGATCTGCAGGGCAAGCCTGATTTTCAAGTAGGGACTGTATTGGATATCTTGCCCGTCGACGGCGTCGCGCCCATCGTTCAGGCTGGCGACACCGTGCAGAGCCTGGCGGCCCTATATCAATCGTCGGCTGAGGCCATCCTAACGGCCGAGTGGAACTCGCTCTGGCCGGGCCGGCAAGCGGAGACGGGGCAACGCTTGATCATTCCGGGTGGAAAGCGCGAGTCGGCCGCCTGGCAATTTCCATCCAAGCCGAACGTCGTCAATCCCAGGCTTGTCCAAGACTATCAAGGGTTTTGCGAAGAGATCATCTTCCTGCCGATGGCGTCCGGCACATTTATCTGGCCGACGGACGATCATCGCCTGACAGGCAATCCCTATACCTGGTGGCACCGCGCGATCGACCTGGCCGGCAAAAGCGGCAACCCGGTTTATGCCTCAGATGGGGGAACGGTGATTTACGCCGGGTGGAACACGTGGGGCTATGGCAACCTGGTCGTCGTCGAGCACGGCGATGGGTGGCAAAGCTGGTACGCGCACCTCAGCAAGGTCCACGTCCAGTGTGGGCAGCACTTTTACCAGGGCGCGCTGATCGGCACCATCGGCTCGACCGGGCGTTCGAGCGGGCCGCATCTCCATTTTGAGATCCGGCACAACGACGAGCTGCTCAATCCTGTGGACATGCTGAAAGAAGGCCAATAGCCCATACCGCCGGCAGGCAACCAAAGGTTGCGCGCAATCCTGCGAGAGCAGGCGAGAAATCCAGGCTAAGGGTTTAGTTACAGAAGCGGGCGATGGGACTCGCCTGCCCCCTAACCGACAGGTTGGGGGGAACCCGCGAGCTCCTGCTTGGAAGGCAGGAGCTCTAGCCTTCACTCAAATCGCCAAGAAGTATGATATAATAAGCGTAGCTGCCGTTAGCGTGACCGCTCATCACGAGCAGGTATACTAAGCCCGGTCGAGTTCGGACTTGTGTGTTCAGGAGGAACGAAAAATGGAAGCCGTATTAGAGCGCCTGCCTCAAGTGGGCCAACTGACCATTCAGGTCTCGGCTCCTATCAACTATTCGGCCCGTGTCGCTCAACGCCAAGTCGGGCACTTTGTCGCCAACGAAATCAGCTACCTCTTGCGCGCTGATGAGCCAACCCTCGTCGTTTCTGACCATCTCGTTTGGCGCGTGCCTGTCAGCCTAGCCCTGCCTACCACCGGCCCGCTGGGCCAGGTAGGCACGATCGATGTCGACGTAGAAACAGGCCAACTCTCTATCACACCCGAGCAGATTGCCAGCATGACTCACCGCGCAGAGGAGTTGGCGCAACGTGCTGCCTAAACCAGTGCCCCATCGTGAACAGACGATGCCCGCTGACTGCCTGGCTGCTTGCGCCGCGATGCTGCTGGACTACCTGGAGCAACCCATTCCCTACCTGCGCCTGGTGAAATTACTGGGCATTGGCCCTATTGGCGCGCCTCGCCGCAATATTCTGCGCCTTACCCAACTTGGGCTCCAGGTTACTTATCGCCAGGCCACCTTGCCCATTCTAGCCGACTATTTGCACGCTGAGCAGCCTGTCATCGTATTTCTAGATACTGGCGAACTGGCCTATTGGTCAACTGCCACCAACCACGCCGTCGTGCTGGTCGGCCTCGAAGGGGATGACGTACTCGTGAACGATCCGGCTTTTCCAAGCGCTCCGCAGCGCATCCCACGTGACGACTTTGAGCTCGCCTGGCTCAACAGCGACAACGCCTGCGCCATTATCGAACGGAATCAATG
>JAFGFO010000133.1 GCA_016931085.1 Thermoflexales bacterium | reverse complement strand
TGGAACAGCGCCTTCCAGGTGCAGAACGTGGGCGACATCGCCGCCCACGTCACCATCACGTACTCCAACGGCGTGGTGCGTACCCTCCCCTCCTCCGTGCCGGCCAAGGGATATGCCATGGTCAGCCAATCGACTGAGGCGGGACTGCCGAACAACTGGGCTGGCTCGGCTCAGCTCAGCACGGACAATGGGCAGCCGATCGTGGCCATCGTCAACCAGCAAAACAGCACTGCCTGGCGGCGCTCCCACCAGAGCTACAGCGCGCTGCTGGGCGGGGCGGCCAGCCTGGTGGCGCCTTTCGTGGCCAATGTGGACAGCGATGGCTGGAAGACGGGACTCCAGGTGCAGAATGTGGATGACGATACAGCCCAGGTGCGGCGGAGCTATTATTACGATGGGGGGGCGGCCGTGGCGGAACGTGGAGGCACAGAGAACATCGTAGCGGGCGCATGCGCGGTCTACGCGGCTGACAATCTGCCGAGTCGTGTGGGGCTCTCGGCGCAGGTCGTTTCGCTCAACGGCCGGCGGATAGGCGGGATATGCAACCTGTCTCGCAGCAGCGGCTTTGGAGACATCGGCGGCAGTTACAACCTGCCCGGCCACTAGACGCCAACAGATACGCAGACACGGTTACCTGGCCAATACTGTCGCCCCGCGTTTTAACGGATAGAGCTGTTTTGAGCAAATTCTAAAAACACAGCTTGCGGCCCCACCTCGAAGCTCACCTGGCCATCTTGAACTAGAATGGTTTGTGCGTTCTGCCCGTCACGGTCGGTGAGTATCGCATCGCTTTGGGCAGGCAGAGTCACTGTAGTCGTTAGCGTGTTGGACCATAGGATATACAGCGAACGATCAGAAGCCACAAACTTGTAAGCCTCGACGTTAGAGGGAACAGCCTGGTAGCGGCCCGTGCAATGGGTGCCGGTTATTTTGCCGGCCAGGTGCTGAAATGTGGCGTAGCCGTTGATAGGCTGGTGTTCCATGCTGATCAGCCAACGCCGCACGCGGTGTGGCCCCGCCGGGAACTCGCGCGGGTCAAACCACAAGATGGCGTCTGCCCCCGCCCCAAAGCCGCGGGCAATCTCCTGGACGATATAATCACGTTGAAGTTCCACGCTCCCGTTCAAGGACGCGACCCCGATGTCATTGACCCACATCCCGGTCTCGGATACCCAGATCTGTTTACCTTGAACGTTATGCCTGGTCATGATGTCACGGATTGCGTTCACTTTGTGGGCCATGGTCGGGAAGTCGATGGGGTTGGTGGGATAATAGTGGAAGTTAGCGGCGTCAAAGAACTGGCTGGCTCCGTATCGCAAGGTCTCGGTGAAGAAATTGCGTTCGATACTTCCATCGCCCCAATTGTCGTAGGCCAATCCCCCAAAGAGCACCAACGCGCCGGGGTCGAGGGCCTTGACTTGGGTGTAAAAAACGCCTAATTGCTCGACGTAGGCTTCGGGGTGGAGGCCCCAACAGCCGGCCGATGGCCCCCAATGATGCGGGTAGCGTCCATCCGGTTCGTTGGTGAATTCCCACGCATCGACGCTGGGGCCATATCTTGTCAGGGCGGCCTCGAGGAAAGTCTCGAGGGCCAGCGTGTCGGATATCGGCCCGCAGCCATACTTGGCGGTCCATTCAGGTGCGCCATGAAAGAGGGCCAAGATATTGAGCCCCACCTCTGCCGCGCGCGCGAAAATCGTGTCGTAACGTTCCCAGTCGTATTGCCCCGGCGCTTGCTCGATGATGAACCACGGGAACGACACGCGGAGCCAACCGGCTCCCATTTGCCTGACCAAGGGGAAGTCATCGCTGATGACGCCGGTGTGTGTGACGAGTCTCCCAAAATCTACCCCCAGCTTGACCTTGGGAGGGGAGGATAGGACGATGATGGGCAGGAAAACGGCGCTTGGGCGGGAGACTCGCGTGGTGTTGGTGGCCCTGACCTGGTTTTGAGCTTTAGAATGATCAGGCCCAGGCGGCGATTGCAGGGGTATGCCTGCCAAGAGGCTTCCTATATAGATTGATGTGATTGCCCCAAGAACAACCAGCCAGTATCTTGAGTTGAGCAAGCTCGCCGGTTTTGCTCGTGTGTGTGTGCATAATCGAGTCAACATATTTACCCTCAAGTGTGTCATTGTGTTTCCAATGATACCATGACGTTTGGAGGGTATGCTAAACTGGCAGCATTTCTGTTTTTTTCAGGCCGTGTGCCCAAAAGATTTGCCAACAGTACCCAAAGGAGCTTCCAGCCGTTCGCTTCACTCGATGCGGAAAATAGAGACGCTGTCTTGCTGGTAAACGAGTGTCACTCCTGGCGCCTGGCTCAAGCGGCCAGCCTCCAGTCCTGGCCCACAAAAGTTTCCTTTGGCCCCAATATAGACGTAACCTATTCCCAGCCGGCGCAAATCGCCCAGGGCCGTGTTATCGATTGCCAGGCGCTCGGCTGCTCTTGACATTTCGATGATGCTCGCCTTATACTCTGAGGCCGCGTCAAACAAGAGCGCGACGCTCGTGTTTATCTGGCGGCCGGTAAAGTAGGGAATCCAATAACCGGCGTCCGTGCCGTTCGGCGCTTGGGGCAGCCAAAAACACGTGTTGATGGCAAAGCGCGCCTCGGGCGGCGTGTTGGCTTTGATCCAGTTCATCGCTGCGACGTCCGCCGGTGTGACAAAGTAACGGTAAGCTTCGATCTCGCTCACGCGGGCGTGGCTGGCTACAAAGCCGGCCGCCAGGGTCGCCCCGATGACCAGGCGGGTTGCGCTCCCGCACCAGCGCGGTCCGGCCAGCGCGAGCAGTTCTTGTACGGCCGCCCCGATCACAAGCCCGGCTGGGAGATAGGCCATGATCAGGATGCCGCTCAGATTGCTGAAGGCGAGCAGCGGCAGCCAAAGATAGGCTTGCCCCATCAAGACCAACGCGGCGGCCCACGCGGCGACAGCCAGGCTCAGCTTGTTGCGCCTCACCAAGCCTGCCAGCACGCTCAAGCCGCTCAGGTAAAGCAGCCATGTGGGCATGGTCAGGAGTGGCAGGACGCTCCAGGGAAACTCGTAATAGTTTTTCAGGGTCTGTTCGGCTTCAGCCGGCGTGAGGGCCAGCGGCTGGGCCACGCGGTTGACAACGTACATGCGCAGCGCTGTCCACAACGCGGGAGAAGCCAGGCTCAAGCTGGCCAGCCCTACGACAACAGTGCCCAGCAAGACGGGCCGGAGGTGACGCTGCCGGCTGGCTTGCCACCATTCCCAGGCGACGGTGATGGCCAGCAGCGGCAGGTAATAGCCCGCCACTCGAAAGTGGAACAGGAATACGGCGCTGTTGAGAAGGGCCGCCGCCGCCGTATACCATACCATCTCGGCCTTGTGGGTGCGCCAGGGGCGTTTCCAGGCAGAGATCGCTTCCCAGCTCACGAGCCAAGCCATCAAGAGGATGGCTTGAGCAGAGACCTGGGTGAAGCGCCCCCAGTTGACGTACCAGGCTGGGTGATGCGATAACAAGCCGGCCACGCTTGCTCCCACCAACGCCCCGGCTCGCCCAAGCTTGCGGTCGAGGACCAGATAGACACCCACCCCACACAAGCCATTCAAGGCTTGCGATGCCCACAACAGGGCCGTATGCGCTTCTACCTGGGCCAGCCACTGTACGCTGGCGGACAATGAGTACAAGCCCAGGTGGTACATATTCAGCGGGATGGGGAAATACGGCTCCATAGTCTGCGGCAAGCGGCCCTGGACGGCCGTGAGCTGGGTGAGCAAAGTGTGATGGACAGAATCGCCCCAGGCTGGGTAGGGCTGGTCGCGAATGATCCAAAAGCGCGTAAAGAGCGTCATGCCAAACACGCCGATCGCCGCCCATTCCATGCCGCCGAAGCTGACCATCTCGCGCCAATGGCCTCGCATGCGCCAGGCCACAAAGGCACCGCACGCCGCCAGCAGCGCGCCCATTTTGTACGGACCGAGCGTCAGAGGAGACAGGCGCAGTCCGTAGAACAGCGCTGGATAACAGGCCAGGCTCAGGCCGATTGCTACACACCAACGCTGCAACCCCGCCCAGTGGCGCCAGGCGTGAGTGAGTGCCAGCATCGCCCAGCCGGGCAGCACCAAGAGTCCCACCAAGACGAGCGCCAGACGGAGTTCAGTGAGCAAAGCGATTGTTCCCTCGAGATCGTGCTACCGGAATAGAACACATGAGCGCCGCTCAGAAGCGGCCCGTTCCTCACCAAGAACGAGAATGAGCGGTCAAGCCTTGCGAAGGTTTCCTAACCTTCGCAAGGCTGGCTATTTTAACGGGCAGAGCTGTTTGGGGCAAGCTCCAAGAACACGGCCCGCGGGCCTAGCTCGAAGCTCACCTGGCCATCTTGAACTGGAATAACTTGCGAGTTTTGCCCGTCGCGGTCGGTGAGCACGGCATCGCTTTGGGCGGGCATCGTTACTGTGGTCGTTGACGTGTTGGACCACAGAATGTACAGCGAACGCCCAGCCGTCACGAACTCGTAAGCCTCGACGTTCGAGGGAACCGCCTGGTAGCGCCCCGTGCAATGGGTGCCGGCTATTTTGCCGGCCAGGTGCTGAAATGTCGTGTACCCGTTGATAGGCTCGTGTTCCTGGCTGATCAGCCAGCGCTGCACGCGGCCCGGCCCGGTCGGAAACTCGCGCGGGTCAAACCACAAGATGGCGTCTGCCCCCGCCCCAAAGCCGCGGGCAATCTCCTGAACGATAAAGTCTTGTTGAAGGGTCAGGCTGCCATTCAAGGGCTCGTATCCAATGTCGTTGACCCACATGCCTGTCTCGGTCACCCAGATTTGTTTACCTTGAACGTTGTGCCTGGCCATAATCTCGCTGATTTCGTTTATCTTGTGGGCCATGGTTGGGAAGTCGATGGGGTTGATGGGGTAATAGTGGAGGTTGGCGGCGTCAAAGAACTGGCCGGCTCCGTATCGCAAGGTCTCGGTGAAGAAATTGCGTTCTACATTTCCATCGACCCAATTGTCGTAGGCCAATCCTCCAAAGACTACCAATGCACCAGGGTCGAGAGCCTTGACCTTGGTGTAAAAAATACCTAATTGCGTGGCATAAGCTTCGGGGTGGAAACCCCAACAGCCAGCCGATGGCCCCCATGGGTGCGGATATTGTCCGTCCGGTTCGTTCGTGAATTCCCACGCGTCGACGATGGGGCCGTAGCGTGTCAGGGCAGCTTCGAGGAAATTCTCAAAGGCCAGCGTGTCCGATATCGGCCCGCAGTTGTGCTCGGCGGCCCATTCGGGTGCGCCGTAGACGATGGGCAAAGGCTCGAGCCCCACGGCTGCCGCGCGCGCGAAAATCGTGTCGTAGGGCTCCCAGTTGTATTGCCCAGGCGTTTGCTCGATGATGAACCACGGGAACAACACCCGGTTCCAAGTGGCTCCCATTTGTCTGGCCAGGGGGAAATCATCGCTGATGACGTCGGTGTGTGTAACGAGTCTCCCAAAATCTACCCCTAGCTTGACCTGAGGGGGAAGGGGGGATTTGGTGATGACGGGAAGAGAAAGAGTGCTCGGCCGGGAGACTTGCGTGGTGTCGGTGGCCGTCACACAGAGGGCTGGGCTCAGGTGGGAGCTGGCTGTGACCACGAGGTGGTCTGTGATGCTCCCAGCCCCGAGTGCGTCGCCGGCCGGCACGCTCAAGCTGACCTTCAGGGTAGTCGTGGCACCGGCGTTCAATGACAGAGGAAGAACTGAGGTGCCTGTTGGGTAAACGCCCCCTAGCAGCGACACCGGCCAAGCGTGTGACGAGCTGGCTCGCACGCTAAAAGTGTCAAGGCTGTGGCCTGTATTGCTCAGCGTATGCGTATAGGTGACGAGGCTGCCTGGGGTAGCGACCTGGGTGGAACCGGGCGACAACTGGACACCCGCTTGGGCCTGGATGGCCCCGACTGGGCTGTGAGCGTTAGCAACACCGGGCATAAGCGGCGATTGCACGGGTGTGGGGGCCAAGTTTTTCCCTATACAGGCCGATGTGATTGTCCCGAGAACAACCAACCAGTATCTTGATCTGAGCAAGCTTGCCAGTTTCTCTCGTGTTTGTGTGCATAATTGAGTCAACTTGTTTACCCTCCAATTGTGTCATTGCGTTGTGTTTTCAATGATACCACGACATATGGAGAGTGTGCAAAACTGGCAGTGTTTCTGTTTTTTTCCGGCTCAGTGTAAAAAAAGATTTGTTACCAGTTTGTGAAGTATGACTGCCTCGGTTCGGCAAAGCCGAACCACAGCCTTGTCGCCTCAAAGGCGAAGTGCACCCGTTACTGGCTCGTGGAGGTATCAAGCTGCCACACGAGTATTGCTTCGTCTTCATAGTCTGGATCGTGCAGCAAAGTGGTCAGGGCCGTGCGCACAATGTGAGAGTCTGAGGCAGAGAGCATTTGTTTGTGCAGGATAATGTATTGGACATTGATCGAGCGTAACTCTCCCAGGCCAAGTTGTATCAGATCGGGTGGAAAAGCATAAGGCTCAGTGTCGTTATAGATCCGGGCGCGGAGCTGATTTAAAAAGGGGTGTTCAAAGAGCTCGAGCACGTGGCGCGGTGTGCGCGAGATATAACCCCCCACGATGGGCTTTTGGTGGATCGTTTGGTAGAGCAAGTAGTCCGCGGCTGGCCCTTGCGCTCCATACAAGTCGATCGGAACGTCCAGGACAGCACCCTGGCTTTCTTGGGCTAATTGATGATAGTAGGCTGGTGCGCTGGCGACACGCTTGTCCAAAGGCAGGGGAATGATCAGAAATTCCAAGAAAATCAATGCGCTGGCCAGAAGCGTGCCCCAATAGGCTCGCCGCCAGCGCCGCTCCATGGCCGCCAGCCCATAGCCGGCGATGACGGCCAGGGCCAGCATCAAGATGAAGGCCAGCCGGCTGGGTGTCCTTCCAGCCCGCAGGAGGGGCAGGTGAAGAAATAGCGTGTACGGCAGAGGAGAGAGCGTGGGCTTGCCGGCCACATACAGCACAGGTCCCAGGCACAAGACAAAAGCTGTCAGAGCGATAGCCAACCAGCGTCGCACAGCTTCCGAACGTGCTACCCACACTGAAATGAGCACGATGATTAACACACTGTAGCCTACAAAGACAGTTTTCTCTGCCGAATTCCCAAAGAACATGCCGTAGATTTGCTCGATTTGGTGAGACATGGCCGGCGGCAAGCTGCGTTTGACGAGTGGGTTTGTCAGGCTGTCCGGCACAAAGAATCCCAGCAGATCGGCGCTGTTTTGGGTCGAGCTCAAGTATTGATTAGCTTCGGCTTGAAAGTCGGGGGCGTGGTGGATCATGGGCAAAATGAGGGGAGACATAAAAACACACGTGAGCAGGCCGAAAACGAGCCATTGTTTCCAGCCCACTTGCCGTTGCCGGGCAGAGCACAGGTCGAATAGGCATAACAGCCCGGCCAGGAGGCCTGTCCCAAAGGCCAGCTCGAGGCTGCACCATCCTGTGAGCGCCAGGGCCGCAGCCGCGCCCACTCCGTAGCGCCACCGCTGCGTCTGGCTCGGGTGCATTTCAATTTGGGGGCGAAATGCACCCGTCTGGCTCAGTTTGACCAGGCACCAGGCGGTCAGGGGCACGAATTGGGTGCTGTATACGTCGAGATTCCCGAAAGACACCCGGCTCATGCGAAAAGGACAAAAGGTGAAAACCACGCCGGCCGCAAAGGCAGCCGTGGGGCTGCCTGTTAGAGAACGGACCAGGAGATACGTGCTCAGCCCCGTGCCCACAAAGCTTAACAGTGCAATGGTGTTGAAGGTGGTGGGCAGGCCCATTCCCAGGACGGTTTGGAGGGGAATGCCCAGCAGCCCATTGAAAGGGGCAAGCGTATCGTAGGCCAAGCTCACACCTTCAGGATAGTAGAGCACGTTGGTGTAAAATGGCGCGAGATTCCCGTGAGAGAGGGCCCACCGCATCCACCACAAATTCCACACGTTCTGGGCCGAATCGCCCAGGCCTATCAGGCGATTGTTCATAAAAAATAGGGCCGGGTATGTCGCGACGAGGGTTAGGAGGAGATAGGCCAAAATCACAATAAGGCATTCAAGCCAAGGAGATGCTCGTGCGTTGCCAATCATTGCCCCTTGCTTGTGTGAGGGTGTCTCAGCGCAACCCAGTTCCAATTCGCTCATCTGATTGTGCAATCGCTTCCCCGTTCTATCAAGGATGTGGACAGGAACCAATTTTACTCAAGTCGGAGGCAATTGTCAATTCTGCCAACTTGCTGGAGTATGGTATACTATGCGCACTATGAAACTCATCATCCAAATCCCGTGTTGGAACGAAGCGGAAACACTGCCGGCCACACTGGCGGCGCTGCCCAGGCGCATCGACGGCGTGGCCGAAATCGAGCTGCTGATCGTCGACGACGGCAGCATCGACGCTACGGCCGAGGTGGCGCGCGAAAACGGCGTGCATCACATCGTGCGTTTTACCAATCACAAGGGCTTGGCGACCGGTTTTATGGCCGGACTGGATGCCTGCCTGCGCCTGGGTGCCGACATCATCGTCAACACCGACGCCGATGGTCAATACCCGGCTGAGGACATCCCGCGCCTGATTCAGCCGATTCTGCGCGGCGAGGCAGACATGGTCATCGGTGACCGGCAGGTGACGAGCGTCGAGCATTTCGCACCCTCCAAGCGGCTGCTGCAAGCCTGGGGCAGCTCCGTGGTCAGCAGCATTGCCGGGTTGAAGGTGCAAGACGTGACCAGCGGCTTTCGCGCCTACAACCGCGAGGCCGCCCTGCGGGTCAACATCCTGACCAAGTTCACCTATACCTTGGAGACCATTATCCAGGCCGGGCACAAGCAGATTGCCGTGGCGACCGTGCCCACCTCCAGCCTCCCACCCCGGCGTCCCTCGCGCCTGTTTGGTGGCAGCATGGCCTACCTGCGCAAGTCCATCCCCACCATCCTGCGCATCTACACCGTGTACGAGCCGCTCAAGACCTTTGTGTTCATCGGAGCGCCCATTTTGGGCCTGGGGGTGCTGTTGGGCTTGCGCTTTTTCTACTTTTACCTGGACGGCTCAGGCGCCGGTCACGTCCAATCGCTCATCCTGGCGGCCGTCTTGATCCTCGTCGGCTTCCAGGTCTTTGTGCTGGGAGTGCTGGCCGACCTGATTGCCGCCAACCGGCGCTTGATCGAGGATGGCCTGTACCGCGTGCGCAAGATTGAGCTGGGGGAGAAGGGCGATAGGAAGTAGGGTGTCGGGCGGCTATTCCAGGATGTCTCTCTAACAGGCTCATCTCTCGCGCGTCACGAACGGGAGGTAAGCGTGATAGCCGTTGACGATGACAGCAGCCTCCACGTGCGTGCCGCCGCCGGTGTCGGTCAGCCAGGCAATGTTGACGATGGGCAGCGACATGTTGAGTGAGCCCTCGGTGGTGATGCCCCGCGTGGCCTGGAAGCGGACCAGGCCCAACGTGTCGATCGGCGGCATCCCCTGCCAGGTGATGGCCCTGGCGGTGGGGCTGTAGACGGCCGGGGGGCTGAGCGTGCTGGTCAGGCTGCCGCTGACGTAGTATACACCCATCGGCAGCGGATCCCACAGGGCAGCGCTCTGGCCTGTCCCCGACAGCGCCAAGGTGTAGGTGACCACGTCGCGGTTGGCCAGCCCCTCCAGCGGAGAGGCAGTCTTGGACAGGAAAAGCGGAAAGCGCCCGTCCCGCCAGGCGTACTTGAGCTCATTGTTGGGATACTCTGCCTGGTAGCTGATGTGGGGCCGGCCTGAGCCATCGAGCGCCAGCGACGCGGTGCATCCGCCCCCCTCCTCTTGGTGGTCGATGGTTTCGACATGCCAGCTCGCCCCGTCGTGCCAGGCGTATTTGAGATTGTGCCAGTCACAATAGCCGATGTGGGGTTGGCCCGCTTCATCCAGCACCAGGGAGGTGTACGTCACATCTGCCTGGCTGTCGACGGTCTCGATGTGCCAGGCAGTTCCGTCGTACCCGACCGCTTCGCGTCGCGCGTACCTGAGGTTAAAGTCTGGATAATCGCTCGCATAGCTGATGTGAGGCTGGCCTTGTCCATCGAGCACCAACGAGACGCCCCAGCTCGCCCCTGGCTGACTGTCGACGGTTGTGGTGTACCAGGCATTTCCATCGTGCCCGGCCGCTTCACGCGCCGCCGCTTCGCGCCCGACCGCTTCGCGTCGCGCGTACTTGAGGTCATCGCCGAACCAGTCAATGTAGCCTATGTGGGGCCGGCCCGCGTCGTCCAGCGCCAGCGAGCTATCCCAACTCACCCACCCCTGGCTGTCGGCGATTTCGAAGCGCCAGACCGCTCCATCGTACCAGGCATATCTGAGGTCATTGTTGGGCTGACCGTCCGTGTAGCTGATGTGGGGGTGGCCTGATCCGTCGAGCGCCAGCGAGCTGGCTGTGCCTACATTAGCCTGGCTGTCGACGGCCTCAATGTGCCAGCTTGCCCCATCGTGCCGCGCGTATTTGAGGTCGTGGTTGGGTTGGCCATCCTGGTAGCTGATGTGGGGGTGGCCCGCGCTGTCGAGCGCCAGCGAGCTGGAGGCGCCTATTTCCCCTGCGCTGTCGACGGTCTCGATGTGCCAAGTGTTCCCGTCGCGCCGCGCGTACTTGAGGTCGTAGTTTGGATAACCACTCGTATAGCTGATGTGGGGCTGGCCCTGCCCATCGAGCACCAGCGAGCTGCCCCACTCTATTCCCTCGCCGCTTTCGACAGTCTCGATATGCCATATATGCACTGGCGAGGCCTTGGCGTCGACGGTGACTGTCGTCGAGATCACCCGGCCGGCGGGTTCATAGATCGCCCGTGTGCTGGCCGGACTGCCGGTGACGTGCTGATCCGGCAGTGGATCCCCCACCTGGGCAAACGCCGCCAGGCCAGCGGCCAGCACGCCCAGCAGGCTCAATACGATCATGACCAGGATGTTGTGTTTCATCTTTTCTTCTCCTCGCCTGGCGCGGTCCGCGAACGCAATCAAGTTGGTTGGACACACGCAGGCGTGTTCAGATTTGAATTGAGAATGCCTCTATGCTATTTTACCACTCAAGAGGGGCCAAGGGTGCAAGTGGAAGCATGTCTTTATCGAGGCAAGCGCGGTGCGCAAAAAAGATTTGTTACCAGTTTGGGAAGGGAGGAAAACAGCAAGTTGCTTACTGCCCGGCATTATGCTACAATCTATCTGGAATGGAGTAGACAATAGGAAATAGGGACGCTTTGCGAGGAGTAGGGATGGCTGGTGATATTCCCGGCGAGTTGAGGCCACATTTCCAGGAGTACGACCTTGACAGCCTGGATCTCAAGCGCGATGCTGACCTGGTCATCCAGCGCACACTGGAGCATGGCACGTGGGACGAAGTGCGCTGGCTGTTTGGCGCCTACGGGCGGCCGCGTATCCGCACCTTTGTGCGCGAGCGAGGCGAACGCTTGTTGTCACCCGTCACCTTCAACTATTGGCGCAAGCTGCTGAGGATACGCCGCTGGCGGCGCTCGCCATTCCCTACTCCACGAGAAGAGATATGGGACAGGTAGAATTGATCACCCCTCGGTGGTAATGCCTCGCGTGGCCTGGAAGCAGACTAGCTCCAGCGTATTAGTTAGCAGCGTGCCCTGCCAGGTGATGGCGTGAGCCGTGGGGCTGTGAGTTGTAGTGTGTCGTCCCCTAATCGTCCGCTTGCTCTTCTTCCGGCTCGATGACTTCGAAACCCGCCTCCCGCAGGGCCTGCGCCCGTTGGCTGTGGATCGAAGCCGTCACCAGGATGACCCGTGTTGGCGCTGTGCCAGTTTCCCGGGTGTATAGCTCTCGCTTGTGCTCCAAGCGTTTTTGAATGTTCTTCTCCGCACTGGCGGCAATCTCTACCAGGATGTGCTCGCCATCGTGGATGATGCAGTCAAACTGTTCGCCGGCGATATGTCGTTCTTCCACCTGGGCGCCAAAAGACTGCTCGAGCAGCGTCGCCACGGTCTGTCGGAAAACACTCTCGTTGCGAATCCCCCACCGCGCCCCCAGTCGGTCAATGGCGCGCTGCACCTCGCGGAAGCCGTCTTCCACGCGTGATTCCAGGCTCCCAAGTCGTCCGTCGACTTGCTCAAAGCGTTGGTCAACTTGCTCAAAGCGCTGGTCAACTTGCTCAAAGCGTTGGTCGACCTGCTCAAAGTTTTCCCTCGTCTCGGCGCGAAAGCCCCGCAGCTCCGCCAGCACAGACGCCACCTCTTCCTTGCGGGCAAAGGTCTTGAGAAAAGCATGATAGATGCGTGGTTCCATCTCCGGGCGGCGATCAAGCAGGGCCGGCAGTTGCACGTCGAACAGTTCGATCAATTCATCGTCGGTCAATCGAATGGCCATCTGGCCTCCTTCTCAACAGCTCGTTTGCGGCTAATGATGTTGCGCCATTTCCCGATGGTGCGTTGCCCTCGTACACTCATTATACCACAAAGCTGGAAGCGGGCACCGACTTTGCGGCACCCGCTTCCATGCTTGCGAGCACAAGCTTCTCTCTCACTCCTCGCGCATCACGAGCGGCAGGTAGAGCCGGTAGCCGTTGGCGATGACGGTGGCCCGTATAGAAGTACCGTTCTCGGTATCGGTCAGCCAGGCCGTATTGACGATGGGCAGCGACAGGTTCAGTGGTCCCTCGGTGGTGATGCCCCGCGTGGACTGGAAGCGCACCAGCTCCAGCGTGTCGGTAGGCATACTCCCCACCGCATCGGTGGGAAGTATCCCCTGCCAGGTGATGGCCCTGGCGGTGGGGCTGTAGACGGCCGGCGGGCTGAGCGTGCTGGTCAGGCTGCCGCTGACGTAGTACACACCCATTGGCAGCGGATCCCACAGGGTCGCGTTTTGGCCTGTCCCCGACAGCGTCAAGGTGTAGGTCACACTGTCGTGGTTCGTCAGCCCGTCCAGCGGAGAGGCTGCCATGGACAGATGCATCGACGCAAGCTTCTGGGCATATTTGAGATCGTCGACCGTTGAGTAGCTGATGTGGGGGTAGCCCAAAGTGTCCAGCCTCAGGGAAGAGATGGAATATGTGCCGGTAAGCCACAGGTGGTCTACGACTTGGATGTGCCAGCCGGCGCTGTCGCGGTAGGCGTACTTGACGTTGTTGTCGTCATGGTCATCGTAGCTGATGTGCGGTTGCCCGTCCCCATCCAATGCCAGGGCGGTGTGCTTGCCGATACGGTTTTCCCCCATCATCTTTTCTACGAATTGGGTGTGCCAGCCGGCGCTATCGCGGTAAGCGTACTCCAAGTTGGCATTGTCTCCGTTATAGTAGCTGATGTGCGGCTGATCTTCCCCGTCCAGGGCCAGTGAGGGCGACGCCCCACTGTCTACTGATCCTCTCCATCCAACGCCAGGGAGGCGCTATCGCCAACGCCGTATGCGTTATCTGCCGTTTCATAGTGCCACTGTACCCCATCGTGCCAGGCATAGTACAAGTTTTCGCCGCCGTAAGCTATGTGGGGGTGCCCCTTACTATCCAGCCGCAGGCTGCGGTGCTCCAGGGAGAAGCGTTTGGGACACTCTACACATTGGATATCCCAATTTGTGTTGCTGGATGACAAGAATGCCGGCTCGGACAAGGCCACGCCATTAGGAAATGGTACACTGGCTGCCAGCGCCCCATTGGAAAATGGCGCGCCGCCAGCCAGCACGCCCAGCAGGCCCAATACAATCACGATCAAGAGTTTGTGCTTTATCATGTCTTCTCCTTACCAAATTGTTTGGACACAGACGCTTCGCGCACGGATTGGGATAACGAGTAACCCTCTTCGCTCCGCATCGAGGGCAGGCGAGCAATTCTATTGTATCACCAAGCGGAGCCAAAGGATGCAAGTGGTAACAATTCTTTTACACAAGCACACGGTGTGCAAAAAAGATTTGTTACCAGTTTTGGGGGAAGACGAAGGACAGGCAGGGGATTACGGCAAGCCCAGCGCAGCCAGCACTACGACACCTCCTCCTCTCTTCTACCACAATTCTGGCCTGGCACATCCATGGTGTGGCGCGCGAGTACACACCATGTTTTTGCGTCGTGGTGCTTAGTAATTGCCAGATGCATACCCACGAGCTCGTGCCTGTCCCAAAACCGTAGGGCTGCGCATTCTGATGCGGAGCGCGGCTACAGTTGTTATGGCCGTGGTATTTGATAGGCTTTGCCTAGCAACTGTTCCACTTGTGGACGAGCTGTGTCCAACCATCGACCTAATGTGTCCCGCACATCGCTCTCGACTGTTCCTCCCCCACTCGCGCATACGGAGAGGATCGGTTCATATAAGGTGTAGGTTTTTTGAACGATAAAGCGATATTCGACGTAGATGTCTATCCATGTGGCAGGTGTGTCTTGAAAACCAAGCAGTGCAAGCAATTCCTTGCGATGTCGATCAGGAATGGAACACGAATAGTTGGGAAATGCTATAAAGGTTTTTATGTTGTCGATGATTTCCGCGAGTCGTTGAATCTCAGGGATGAGCCTGTCAGGGTTGAATGGCTCGAGCGGAGTTTCTGAGAAAACGTGTGCAGCGGGTTGGGGCGTCTCGGTCGGTCTGGGTGTGGGGGGCTCCCTGGTGAACGTAGAGCTAGGCTTCGATGTTGGGATAGGTGTGTCCGTTGGGGTGGGGGTAGGAGTGTGTGTTGCTGTGGGTGTGTCCGTTGGAGTGGGGGTAGGAGTGTGTGTTGCTGTGGGTGTGTCTGTTGGAGTGGGCGCCCTGGTGTCGGTCGGCGTCATGGTTGGCGTATGAGTAGGTGTTGGTGTAGGTGTTGGTATAGCCGTCAGCGTTGTGGCCATTGCAGCCGCAGTTCGGGTAGCGCCTTCTGGCTCACTCAAGCTGCATGCTGAAAGTAACACACTCACGACTAGAAAGCAAATTGTTGCAAGCCAATGCCTGGTGTTCATCAGTTCCCGAATCCCAAGTTCAAAAGTGTTCTCAGCGTTTCTTCTGCCGTCCGCTCCCAGCGAAACTGCTGCACTTGCGCCAAGCCCTGTTCGCGCAGCCGGCCGCGCAGGGCGGCGTCGGCCAGGATGCGCCCAATCGCCCAGGCGATGGCCTCGACGTCATACGGATCGACCAGCAGCCCGGCCTCTCCCACGACCTCCGGCAAGCTGGCGGCCTTGCTGGCGACGACCGGCGTGCCGCAGGCCATCGCTTCCGCCGGCGGCAGGCCAAAGCCTTCGTAGAGCGAGGGGTAGACGAGCAGCTCGGCCTGGCGGTAAAAGGCCGGTAGATCTTCTTGAGCCACAAAGCCGGGCAAGCCCACGCCGGCCGCCTCCGCGCGCTCGACGAGCTCCCCGCTGCTCCAACGCTGCAGGCCAGCCCACACCATGCGGGGGGCCGGGCCGCGCTGCCGCAGGAGCAGATAAGCGTCGAGCAGGCGCGCCAGGTTCTTGCGGGGATGAATGTTGCCCAAGCCCAGGATGTAGGGTGGAGCCACGCCGCAGCGCTGCAGGGCTTTCAGGTCCGCCTCCCGCTCGGCCTCGCTTTGGACCGGGCGGAATTCTTGCCCGATGCCATAGGGTGTGACGGTGACCTTGCCCGCGTCAATCGGATAAAAGCGCAGCAGCTCGCGCCGGGAGAACTCGGAGCCGGTCAGCACACACTGGGCGCGCCGGGCGGACCAGGCGGTCAGCCAATCCATATACCAGGCCACCAGGCGCGGAAAGTAGTCGGGATGGGCCTTGAACGACATGTCGTGCACGACTACTGCCCCCTTGCACGGCAGGAGCGGCGGCAGGAAAAAGTTGGCCAGGTACCAGTCGGCCTTCAGGTCGCGCAAGGCGCGCGTCTGCTGCCAGAGGAAAAAGGGCAGGCGGCGATACGGCCCCAGGTTGAGCTGCTGAAAAATGGGGGGAACGCGCGGCGGCGTGGGCCACTGGCACGTCAGCAAGCTGACGCGCGGCGCAGGCTGCAGGGCGGCCAGTCCTTCCAACAGCCCGGCGATGTAGCTTTCGTTCCCGCCGCGCTGGCGTCCCAGCTCACTGGCGTTGATGACAAGATGCATGGTTTGGATTGTATCATGCCTTCTATCTTCCGGCAATCAGTGGTAAATAAGGGGATAGGGGCGGGTCTCAGACCCGCCCCTACGGACTCACTTTTCGCGCATCACGAATGGCATGTACAGCCGGTAGCCGTTGACGATGGCGGTGGCCCGCACGTAGGTGCCGTTCTCGGTGTCGGTCAGCCAGGCGGTGTTGACGATGGGCAGCGACAGGTTGAGCGAACCAGCGGTGGTGATGCCCCGTGTGGCCTGGAAGCGGATCAGGCCCAGTGTGTCGGTCGGCATACTGCCGGGCAGTATGCCCTGCCAGGTGATGGCCCTGGCGGTGGGGCTGTACACCGCTGGCGGGCTGAGCGTGCTGGTCAGGCTGCCGCTGACATAGTACACACCCATTGGCAGCGGATCCCACAGGGTCGCGTTCTGACCTGTGCCAGAGAGGGCCAGAGTGTAGGTGACCACGTCGCGGTTGAGCACGCCGTCGACCGGTGCCGCTTGCTTGTCGAGCCGAAGCGGCGGAAATCTCACCTTCAGCTTGGTTGTGGCCGAGATGGCCCGGCCGTAGTCCGTATCGGTCAGCCAGGCGGTGTTGGTGATGGTTGGCATTTCGAACGGCGAGCCGCCGTCCGGGATATCCACCACCGCCTGGAAGCGAATCAGCCCCAACGTGCCGGTAGGGATACTGCTCGGCAGCGCACCCCGCCAGGTGATGGCGTGAGCGCTTGGGCTATAGACGGCCGGTGTCGCGAGGTTGCTGGTCAGGCTGTCCGTGACGTAGCGGAGGCTGTCCGGAAGCGGGTTCCACAGGCGAGCGTTCGCGCCGGCGCCGGACAAGACCAGAGTATAGGTTAAGAGCTGGTGATTGTACACGTCGCTCCCCGGTATGACCTGCATATCCAGAAGCAGAAAAGGCTCATACCAGGCATATTTCAGGCCTTCATCCCAATAGAGTATATGGGGTTGCCCCGAGTCATCTAGCGCCAGCGAGGTAATTTGGCCTACCCCCTCTTCACTGCTGTAGACGGTCTCGATATGCCAGGTATTCCCATCGTGCCAGGCGTGCCTGATGTCATGGTAGGGATAATCACCACGGTAGCTGATGTGGGGCCGGCCCGAGTCATCTAGTGCCAGCGAGGGGGCGCTGGACACTTCACTGTCGACGGTCTCGACGTGCCAGGCGTTTCCAGCGTGCCCGGCCGTTTCGCGCCCGGCCGCTTCGCGCCGCGCGTACTTGAGGTCGTGGTTTGGATAACCAGTCGTATAGCTGATGTGGGGCTGTTCCATTCCATCCAGTGCTAACGAGTTGTATTCAATTCCCCACGCGCTGTCGACAGTCTCGATGTGCCAGATGCTCCCATCGTGCCCGGCAACTTCGCGCTGCGCGTACTTGAGGCCATCATTAGAGTAGCTGATGTGAGGCCGCCCCGTTCCATCCAGTGCCAACGAGTTATACTCGCCTTCATCATTATACCATGGTTCACTGTCAACACTCTCGGTGTGCCAGGTGCTTCCATCATGCCAGGCGTATTTGAGACCGGGTGGATAATCGCCCCAGTCGCTCCAGTAGCTAAGGTGGGGCTGACCTAGGCCATCGAGCGCCAGCGAGTTGCTTTGCCCCACCAAGCCTGTACTGGCGACGATCTCGATACGCCAGGTGCTTCCAGCGTGCCCGGCCGTTTCGGCCGCAGCCGCTTCGCGCTGCGCGTACTTGAGATCATAATTTGGGTTGCCATCCAAGTAACTGATGTGAGGCCGGCCTGAGCCATCCAACGCCAGCGAGGTGCACTTCCAGACGTATGTGCGCTCCCCTCCTTTGTCAACAGTCTCGGTGTACCATGCACTCCCGTCGTGCCAGGCGTAGTTGAGGTCCTCACTGTAGTAGTAGCTGATGTGAGGCCGGTTGAAGTCATCCAACGCCAGCACGTGATTCCCGTTTACTCCCCCTATATCTGTGACGGTCTCAATACGCCACTCACCTAGAGTAGGGAAGCTCACGTTCACGACGGCCGTGGCCGAGAGGGTTCTCCCGTTCGCCAGCCCGGCCAAGGCGGCCGTGTTGGTTACGAGCGGCACGCTCCCCACGCTGCCGTCTTGGCCCACCCGCACGGCATAAGACACGCTCAGGGGCAGGCCTGCTGTCAGACTCAGTGTGCCGCTGATGGCGTTGTGGATCGGGTCGTACTCCACCCCGGCCGGCGCGACCAGAGAAGCGCCAAGGTAGGTGGTATACTCTGGCAGCCGATCGTACAGGGCAACGCTGCGCACGGAAGGCGCTGCGACGTGTAAGGTGTACGTCACCACATCACCGTACATCACGGTGTTGGAGGAAGCTTGTTTCAAGGCAGCGTGCCCGACAAAACTTGGCTCCGGCATATCAAGAGATAAGGTGATGCTGTGGCTGGGGGGTACCCACAGGTAGCCGGGCGTGACCGGCGTGAACACGTACGTGCCGGCCAGCAGGTTGGTCAGCGTGTAGCGGCCGCTGGCGTCGGTGGTGAGGGTGACCCCGGAGCTTGCCGCGATCTGAACGCCTGGCATGGGGTTACCGTCGTGGTCCAGCACGCGGCCAGAAATGGGCGGCGGGTTGAAGCGCAAGATCGCTAGCCCATTGTTCCCTATGATGTACATGTAGGGGCCGGGCGCGGCCATGTCACTGATCATCCACGGTGCGTTGTAGAGGCCGACCGCGCTGGGATTGGCTGGATTGGACACGTCGATCACGTACAGGCTGTTGTCTTGAGCGACGTAAGCATAGACGCCGGATACTGTCACGCCAGAAGCCCATGGCACGCTATAAGAAGCGGTCAGGCTTGGGCTGGCCGGGTTGGACACGTCGACGATGTTCAAGTACCATCCGCCAGAAATGTAGACGTAGGAGCCTGACACGGCCACTCCGCTGTTGTAGTAACCAACGCCCAAGCGGCTGACTAGGGTTGGGCTGGTGGGGTCGGATACATCCACGATGTCTAGCTCACCTGGGTAGTCGAGGGTCACGTAGTAGACATAGCTGCCGGACACGGCTAGAGTACCTCCCCCTATGGCAGGGCTAAAAGAGCCAAGTTGGGCTGGGCTGGCCGGGTTGGATACGTCGATGATGTGCAGCTTATCTCCAGTGGTGATGTAGATGTAAGGACCGGACACGGCTATATCCCTGACATTCAGTGTATCCACCGAGCCGACTTGAGTAGGGCTAGACGGGTCGGACATGTCGAAAATGCGCAGGCCACTTTGGCCGCTGGCGTAAGCATAGGTGCCGGACACGGCTACGCTAAAGGTGCCCTCCGGCAGGGCATGAAAGCCGATCTCGGCCGGCTTGGCCGGATCGGCCACGTCAAAAATGTGCAAGCCAGTCCACTCGGCAGCGATGTAGGCGCGTGTGCCAGACGCGGCGATGCTGCGAGGCGCTAACATTGCGTAATAGCCCACTGCGATAGGCTGGGTAGGGTCTGACACGTCGAGGATGCGCAGGCCGCTCATACACTCACTAACGTACACGTGCGTGCCAGATACCGCCACACCCTCCGGATAATAGTGCATCGGGTAGGAGCTGATTTCGATGGGGCTGAGCGGGTTAGAGATATCCCAGATGCACAATCTGAAATCGTCGGAGGAAAAGTAAGCGCGAGAGCCGGCTGTATGCTCAAGCAAGCCTGGCACTGGGTAGGAGACAACTTCGGTGGGGCTGAACGGGTTGGATATGTCGAAGATACGCAGCGTTTTCTGATAGGATGAAGATATGGCCACCACGTAGGCATAGTCGCCCAGCAAGCCCCCGCCCTGGTAAAATGAGGCATCTACGGGGCGAATCTCACTGACTTGAGTTGGAGTGGTCGGATTGGACACATCCAGGATCTGCAGTCCATAATTATCAGCGATATAAGCATAGCTACCGGACACAGCGATATCGTTTATCCACACATAGTCTTCTACTACATAAAAGCCGGTTTCAGTCGGGCGGGCGGGATCAGATACGTCAACGATGTGTAGAGCTGAACCATCTGTGACGTAGGCGTAGGTACCGGATAGGATAACATTTTCGACATAGCCCGACGTATAGTAAGAGCCAATCTCGGTTGGGCTGAGCGGACTGGACACATCAATGATGTGCAGCCCATCGTAGAGGTTGGCGGTGTAAGCGTATGTGCCGAATACTACTACCTTGTGTGCATACCAATAATTGGAGAGGGCGTGTGTTTGCCCGACGAGGGTGGGGTGAGCCGAGTCGGCGACGTTCAGAATGGCCAGGCGATAGCCCCCTGCGTAGGCATAGTCTCCTTGCACCGCAACGCTGTAGATAGGATCTACGTAGTCAAAGTCGATTTGGCCGATCAGATCCACGTTTTGAGTAGGTGAGGCGTTGAGGGGCGCAGCCTGGCTTCCATCCTCTCTAACTTCCGGCATCCTCGACGCCTGCTCAGGGCGGGAGTCGTGGGTGGCGCTCACCTGCTGGCTGGGCAGTGGCGACGGCTGCACAGCCTGGGCAAGGGCGTCATTTAGAAATGATATGCCAGTAAGAAAGAGTGCACCAAGCAGGCTCAATGCGATCGTGATCAGGATGCTGTGTTTCATCTTTTTCCTCTCCTCATCTGGCGCGGTCCGCGCCTGCAGTCCTATGTGTTGGTAGGGCAGGTTTTCCCACGACCCCGCTCGCGCGGGGCGCGGGAGGGAGCAATATTTGCCGATTGTTTGGGACATGGTCAGAGCTGCTTCCCTATAAGTATCATGATTCTATCACTGAAGGAGGGTAAAGGGATGAAAGTGGGAACATTTCTTTTCTGGGGCATGCACGGTGCGCAAAAAAGATTTGTTACCAGTTTGGGAGGAGAGACGAAGGACAGAGGGGAATTACGGCAGGCCCAACGCAGCTAGCACTGTTTCGACCTCGTCCAAAAATTCGGACAGGGTTACAGCCCTACACCCCTCGATAGTGGCATCGTGCTGACAAGGCGCTGCGACGGTGTGACGATGCCAGCGCCCCCCAAGCTGATCTCGGGCATAAATGCGCTGCCCATTGTGGATGAGCGCCAGGTTCGTCGTGTCGAAACGGTCGTTGCGATAGACCTGT
>JAFGFO010000012.1 GCA_016931085.1 Thermoflexales bacterium | reverse complement strand
TTCCTGGAGTTGGGCTTGGGCGTCATCGCCGTGGACTACTTCCAACTCATAGCCCCAGGCATTGCCGCCGCAGCCTTTGCAGCTCACTAGGTGCGTGCTGGGCTGGCCACACAAGGGACAAGTGGTCTCGATATGTGAGCTGGCCGCAGTCTGGCGCAGCTCGTCCGGCGTCGTTCCGAGCTGGTGAGCCAGGCGGGCCAACTCGTCGCCACTCAAGCGGCTGATGGGATTGGCGATGTACCAATCGACGTTGGCCCGGTACATTGTTTCAAAAAAGTTGAGCATGTGAACCTCCTTCTGCCTCACTCTACTGCGCGTCTCATCGCCCCTGGATTGCACAACGGGCAGAGTGTGGGCGTGTTCTTGCGACGCTTGAGCGCCCGTTCCAACTCGCGCCCGCCCTGCCACGTGCGAGCCAGTTGCCAGGTGATCCCGGCCTGGCTGACGACCTCGACCAGGCGGGCCCCGTTGCCGGAAGCATGGCGCGCCAGGCGAGCGTCCAGGTTGTCAGCCGAGCCAAGATAGTGCCGGGCGTGCCGGTAAGGCTTGTTGAAATGTAACAGGTAAACCATCTGTTTCTCCAATTTCATCACGCTGCGTCGTTTGAGAGCGTTTGAGACCTCGTTTGAGAAATCTGCGCCGTTTGAGGGCGTTTGAGGCGTTTGATGTCTGAGGCTGGTTCCCCGGCTATCCTCCACCCCCTCTCAAACGCTCAAACAGCTCAAACGCGACTCTCGACCATTTCCGTCAACTCCTCAGTCATCTGGTAAGGTAGGGTGGCTGTACCGCTGGCCCGCACCAGCAGCCCGCGCGCCTTGAGCGCGTCAAGCTCGCAGCGGGCGCGCCACTCGCTGATCGGCTCGCCGCCATCCTCGGCCAGACTGCCCTCAGGACGGTCAAACGCACGTTTGAGCATCGGCAGCGACATGCCACCCATGAACTCGTCGGGATGGCTCTTAGCCCAGGCCACCAGCCGCCGGGCTTCACTCGTCAGGAACGGGAAATCCGTCACAGCAATTGGCCCATCTTCGGCCTGGGCTGTGCTCCACCGGCAGGCTGCGTTTACCTGGTCGGGTGGAACGTAGGGCATTTGCACCAGCAGGGGGGTATCTTGGCCGGCCACGCGCACCATCGCACGGCCGGGAGCGTTCAGCTTCCCCATCCAGCGATTGTACCCACTCAGCCCGAGCGAGGCCTTGAACTGGCCTGCCTCGGTGCAGTGCAGGACGATGCGCGTGTCGCACTGGCTGCGCGTGACAGTGTTGACCACTTCGGCCGTCGGCGTCTGGGTGGTCAAGACCATGTGCACGCCCAGGCTGGCGCCCTGGTTGATGACTTGCACCAGGAAGCGGTACATGGGTGCACGCGGACCACCCGCCAGGGCAGCCAATGCGGCGAATTCATCCCAGATGCCGAGAATGAGCGGCAGTGGGCGGCGTGGCGTTTTGCGGTTATAGTCCTCCAGCGTAGTGGCGAATGCAGCGCGCATCAGTTGCCGCCGGTCGGCCACCTCTTGGGCCAGGCGCGCCATCACCTGCCGGGCGCTTTCGACCTGACCGTCGCAGGCGGCCGGCATGAGCAGGTGCGGCGCGCTGTCGAGGAAAGCAGTGTCGAGTCCCTTGGGGTCGATCACGGCTAGGCGGAGCAGCTCGGGCGAGTGATTGAGCAAGAGCGCGAGCAGGTTGATCTTCCAGGTTGACGACTTGCCGTATTGAGTGGTGCCACCGATCAGAATGTGGCCCAGGTCCTTCAGCGAGCACCACACGAGTTTTTGGCCGTCGAAACCGAGGCACCATTGGTAGAGCAAGCCTGCGGGATAGTCGCCAATGGGGTCGAACTCGATCGACTTGGGCAGCGGCGCTTCGAGAACGGGGTGCAGCTCGACAGGCGGAATGTCACGCATGGTGACCACGTAGGCCAGGCCGTGGCGAGTGGGCTGGCCTGGCTCCAGGCCGGGTATGACCGTGACGGCCCGCACCGGGCGCTCCACCATGCCGGTGAGAAAGCCCAGCGTGTCTTCGGAGGACAACTGGTGCTTGGAGAAAGGCCCGAGCGCCTGTGGATCCATCACGACCACGTGGTACCATGGGTGGAGCGTCACGGCATCGGCGATGCGCGGGACAAAGATGTGGCCGTCGAGGCTGCGGCGACGAAAGCGCGTGGCCAGCCCATCGGCGATGCGGCGGGTCATCCAGTTGGCCCAGTGGGCATAGGAGGCCAGCTCACGCTCATGTTGGGTTCGTATCTTGGTCAATGCTTGGTTCTTCATCGTATTCACCTTGCCAATCGAGTAACTGTGCTAGGGTGTGCGCGCCCTGGTCGGCGGCTTCACCGGATATGATACGCGTGCGCGGCACGTCGATCACCAGGGTTTCAAGTTGCAAGCTGGAGGTTTCGGGTTGCAGGTTAGAGGTTCCAGGTTGCAGATCACCAGGGGTTGATGTTGCTCGTTCAACCGACTCCTGTTCGGCAGACGTTGGCTGTGGCGTCGACCGCCGGCGCAGCACAAGGCCGGTGGCGATTACCAGCGCCATGGCGCAGATGGCGAGCGCAGCGGCCCCGACGAGGCGCAGCAGGTTGTTGGCGCGCTCGCGCTGCCCGGCTATCTCTTGCTCGTCGAGCGTCTGGCGGGTGGCTTGCACGGAGAGCGCACCGGCCGTGGTGGTTGCTTCGATAGCCTGCTCGGCCGCGCGGACGGCGATGGCGGTCTGGGTTACATCCACGATCTGCCGGTAATGCTGCGCCGTGGCGGTGAGGTCGAGCGCCTGGCGAGTAGCCTGCGCCTCCAAGGCCGAGCGGGTTGCCTGG
>JAFGFO010000132.1 GCA_016931085.1 Thermoflexales bacterium | reverse complement strand
CTTTCCACGCCGAAGGCGTCCTGTGGATAGCCGCCGCGCCTGTGGCAGGTATGGAAACCTGCCCTACGGGTGTCTCTCCGACAAGCTGCTAGGGGACAAGTGGCCACTGGATGAAAGCGTAAATCGCAAATAACAAATAGCAAAACAGGCTCTAGACCGAGATTGCCAACCCCCTAACCCCCAAGGAGAACCATGAACAAACGTGAACGCTTAGAAGCAACCATACGAGGCGAGGCGGTCGACCGGCTGGCCGTAGCGCTCTGGCGGCATTTCCCGGTGGATGACCAGGGTCCAGTCGATCTGGCCGCCTCGAGCGTGGCTTTTCAACGCCAGTACGATTTTGACTTTGTCAAGGTCACGCCGGCTTCCAGCTTTTGCGTGAAGGATTGGGGAGCTGAGGACGTCTGGCAGGGCGAGCCGGAAGGCACGCGGGCTTACACTACCCGCCCGGTGCGGACGCCGGATGATTGGCGCGCCCTCCCCCCCCTCGACCCTCGCGCCGGCGGCCTGGGAGCCCAACTGCGCTGCCTGGAGCTGGTCCGGGCCGAGATGGCGCCAGAGGGAGCACCATTAGGAAATGGTGTGCCCTTTATCCAGACCATTTTCAACCCGCTGTCGCAGGCCAAGAACCTGGCCGGCCGCGAGCTGTCTCTCGTTCACATGCGCCGCGACCCGGCCGCGTTCAAAGCCGGCCTGGAAACCATCACCCAAAGCAGCGTGCGCTTTATCCAGGAGGCCAGCCAGACCGGCATCGCCGGCATCTTTTTGGCCGTGCAGCACGCCAGCTACGCCCTGATGAGCGAGGCTGAGTACGCCGAATTTGGCCGCCCCTACGACCTGCGCTTGTTGGAAGCCGCCGCCCCCCTGTGGCTCAACGTGCTGCACGTTCACGGCGAGGAAGTGATGTTCGACCTGCTGGCCGATTATCCCGTGCAGGTTTGGAACTGGCACGATCGAGAGACGGCCCCCAGCCTGAAAGAGGCCCTATCCAAAGTCAAGGGCGCGGTGTGCGGCGGGCTGGAACGGGACGCGACCATGCTGTTGGGAAGCCCCGAGCAGGTGCGGGAAAAAATCGCCGACGCCGTCCGGCAGACCGGCGGGCGGCGCTATATCATTGGCACCGGCTGCGTGACGCGTGTGACTACACCGATGGGCAACTTGCGCGCCGCGCGCGCGGCGGCGGAAGCTGAAACTTGAAACCTCAGACCTGAAACTATTTAGGAGGCCAGAATGAGTCTTTTGCGCGGTGTAAGAGAACGACAAGCCGAGCTGCAAGCCCAGGAAAAAAGCAGGCAAAACGAGCCACAAGCAGCCGAACAGGCCAGGCTGCAAGCTGAGCAGGACAAAATCCAAGCCCAGCAGGACAAGGTCAAAGCTGTCGAGTTGTATCACCCGCTGGTGACGACGACCCTTGAACAACTGCGCAAGTCCGTCTATCCCCACTCCAGCCTCAAGACGGATTACGGCGAACCGATCGAGTTCGTCGTGCACGCTTTTCCCGAGAACTACAAGTGGTCCCTCGGTTACGAAAAGCCAAGCACCATCGGCGGCTACTTTGTGACCTTGATCTCTGTTTTTCTCGAATTCGACAACAGCGGCCAGGCAGACGCTTTCCTGTGCGAGCGCTTCCGGGAATCCTATCAAGAGTTCGAAGGCAAAATTCCCAAGAAATTGAGGGAGCCGCTTCAAACAGGCCTGTCGCGCGAGGAGCTGGTCGAGGCTCTGCGGGACTTGCACCTACCGGTCAAAAAGGCCTGGTGGGAGTTTTGGAAATAAGGAGGGACGATGGATATCCAAGAACTAGTTCGCCAGCACGAGCCCGTTTTGAGATTTGCCAAGGGAGAAAACTTTTTCCCGATGAATGTAGCCGGCTACATCCCACACTGCAGCTTGCACGCCTTGGAGGCCGAGCGGGGCGTGATGCGTATCCCCCCACCCTTTGTCGACCTGCTGGCCCTGGTCGATTTTCCCACCGAGAAGCATTACCTGGTATACGCCGACCGGCGGGTAGCCAGCCCCGAAGAAGAAGCGGCGCTGCGCGCGTGGATGGAACGGCAGCAGACCGTCAAAGGGCCGGATTTTCGCAAGCTCTTGCAAGAGCTTGGAGAAAAGGTCCAGGCCATCGGCATCGACTTTGCCAAGGTCTTTTTGCCCCTCGAGTGGCCCCACGAGGTGTTCGAGCGCGCGTTGGGAAATTACGGCGGGATCGACAAAAACTCCCCAAGTTATTATTACCGGGTCACGGAAGAGAGCGGCTACACGGCCATTCAATACTGGTTCTTTTACGCCTACAACGACTTTGCCACCTCGCACGGCGGCGTCAACGACCACGAGGGTGATTGGGAGTGCGTGCACGTCTTTCTCAAAGACGGGCACCCGGTGTGGAGCACCTACTCGTCCCACCTGGGACACGGCAAGGAGCTTGGCCGGCCCTGGGATGCGCAGTACATGGAGTTTGAGGGCGAGCATCCCGTGGTGTACGTTGGCATCGGTTCTCACGCCAGTTACCACACGCCAGAAGCGCATTCACCCGACAAAGCCTACGTTCCCGGCGGCGTGGTGGTGGGAGGCAGTGACGGCCGGCCCTGGGCCGCGCCCGAAGCGCTTGACAAACCGTGGTTTACCGAGTTCAAGGGGCGTTGGGGCGCCTACCAGTGGGCCAAGCCGGGCGACTTGTGGGTCAGCCAGGTCGGCGGCGCGCCCACCGGCCCCAAGTTCGAGCGCGACGGCAGCGTCCGCGCCAAGTGGGGCGCGCCGCTCAAGTACGCTGGGTTAGAGTAGGGGAGAAATCACATGCCCAAGTATCAAGACTTTGTTCTCATCGTGAACGGGACAGTTGAGCGCTATACCGTCGAAGCGCAAGGGCCGGGTGACATCCGGGTGCCGCCTGTCCCGTTTGCCTACCAGGAAACGGATGAGCTGCGCATCGAGCTGGGCAAAATCAAGATGGGCTTTGCTCCCTCCACCGGGCGCATGCAGAAAGTGGGCGAGATCCTTTTCAAAGCCTTGTTCCCTTACGAGATCATCGCCGCTTTTAATCGCGCCCAGGGCGGCTTGCCGGCCGGCGAAAGCCTGCGCCTCAAGCTCATCGCGCGGCCGGCCGAGTTGGGCCATCTGCCGTGGGAGCTGATCTACGACATATTGAACCAGTCCTTCCTGGCCGTTCGCAGCTCTTGTCCCATCGTCCGTTACATCGAGCAAGGCACGCCGCCGGCCTCGCTCTTGGCGCGGCGGCCGCTGCGCGTGCTGTACCTCCAGGCCAACCCCAAGGGCACCACCCAGTTGGACAACACGGCCAGCGAGGCCACCTTGCGCCAGGCGCTGGGTGAAGCGGGCGAGGTGATGGCCGTGCGGGACACCACGCCGTCCGCCTTGCGGGACGTGCTGCGAGGGCAGTCGTTCCACGTCCTACACTATGACGGGCACGGCGCGTTCGAGGGCACGAGTGGCTACCTCTACCTGCACGACGCGCAGGGCCAGATCCACAAGCTCAGCGGCGAAATGTTGGCGGCTTACCTGGACGGGACGCCGGTGCGCCTGGTCGTGTTGTCGGCCTGCGAGACGGCGGTCGACTCGAGCCAGAAACGCTTTGCAGGCATCGCTCAGCAGCTCATGCGCACGACCAACTTGCCGGCCGTGGTGGCTATGCAGTACGAGATCCCCGATCAGTCCGCGCTGGCCTTCACCGGCGAGTTTTACAAAGCGTTGGCCGACGACTACCCGGTCGACGCGGCGGTGGTCGAGGGCCGCAAAGCCATCCTGGAGCTGTTGGGCGGCGACCCCTTCGGCGCGCCCGACTGGGCCACGCCGGTGTTGTTCATGCGCTCTAAGGATGGGAACATTTTGAAACAAGATGCTAGCGAGGAGAATAGAGCAGTGAGTCAAGAAAAAGAAAAGGATAGCGGCAAGCACGTCAGCGTGAGCGGCGGCACCTACGTGGATGCCAGCGGTGGAAGCTTGACGGTCAGCGGCGACCTGGTGGGCGGCAGCAAGATCACCAACGTCGGCGGCGACTATGTGGGCCGTGACAAGATCACGACGACGAGCGGCATGACGGGCGACGATCTGGCCAAGGTTTTTGCCACGCTCACACAGAAGGTGAACGCCATGCCGGATGGCCCCGACAAGGACATCGCCAAAAGCGCCGTGCAGGGCCTGGAGGCTGAGGCCAAGAAGGGCGAGGCCGCCAGCGAGGGTCAGGTGAGCCGGTGGCTCACTTTCCTGGCCCAAACCGCGCCGGATGCCTGGCAGGTGGCGGTCGAGACCTTCAAGAACCCGATCCAGGGCTTGGGCCTCGCTTTTCAGAAAATCGCCCAAAAGGCCACCGCCGGCAGCTAGGGGCGCGGCTCGTTTGTAGCCAGAGCCGCGGTCACCGCTTCTCCAGTTTCTATACTGTGCGCGGTAAAAAAAAAAACTGGAGCCGGGTGAGTTGACAAGTTTGCCAAGTTGGGTTATCCTTTGGCCCTTGGACATTGGACGAGGATAAAGACCCATGGAACAAAGCAGACTTGAACAACTCGTGCACAACGGCATCCTGGTGCCCGAAGTAGAGCTACCGGCCCAGATCGAGCTGCTCGTGCGCGGCGAGCGCAGGCCGCTCACGCGCGAGCAAATCGAGATGGCGATGGCGTGGGCCAAGAAACAGGGCACCCAGTACGTCGAGGACGCGACCTTCGTCCGCAACTTTATGCACGACTTTAGCCGGGCGTTGGGCGTCAAGCCGGCCCTGTCGGTAGACGAGGTGGATTTCGGCCCGGCCCTGGCCATCGTGCAGGCCGAGCGGGCGGCCAAGGAACAGTTGACGCCGGAAGAGCGCAAAGTGGCTAGCGCCGCGCGCAAGGCAGCCCGCGAGCAGCTCAAGGAGCGCTACGGCCACGCCACCGTCAACGGCGAGCGGGTCGAGCTGGGCAACTATGTGACTGAGCCGAGCGGCATTTTTATGGGGCGCGGCAAGCACCCCCTGCGCGGCAAGTGGAAAGCCGGCCCACGCCAGAGCGACATCACGCTCAACCTCAGTCCAGGCGCGCCCCGCCCAGAGGGTCAATGGGCCGAGATCGTCTGGCAGCCCGAGTCGCTGTGGGTGGCGCGTTGGCAGGACAAGCTGTCCGGCAAGCTCAAGTACGTCTGGCTGAGCGATACCGCACCCATCAAGCAGGAACGAGAAGCGGCCAAGTTCGACAAGGCGACCGACTTGAACCAGAACGTGGACCGGGTGCGCGCCTACATCGAGCAGGGCCTGGGCGATCGGGATAATGATAAGCGGCGCATGGTTGCCACAGCCTGTTACCTGATCGATGTGCTGTGCTTGCGCGTGGGGGATGAGAAGGACGAAGACGAGGCCGACACGGTAGGCGCTACCACCCTCAGGCCCGAACACGTCACGCTGCACCCGGACGGCGCAGCCGAGTTCAGGTTCCTGGGCAAGGACTCGGTGCTGTGGCACAAAAAGATCACGCTGCCGCCGGTGATCCGCCAAAACCTCGAAGAGCTGATCCAGAAGGCCAAAGCGTCCGACAACGGTGCATCATCAAGCAATGGCGCGCCATCAAGAAATGGCAAGGTGCAAATCTTTCCCACGGTGAGCAGCGGCGACGTCAACGCCTACCTGTCCGAAGTGATGCCGGGGCTTACGGCCAAGGTCTTTCGCACGCATCACGCCACCCAGGCCGTCCGCGAAAGCCTGCTGGCCTCGGAGGTCGAGGCGGATGATCCGGACTATCTCAAGTGGGGGGCGGTCAGCCAGGCCAATCTGGAAGCGGCCGTGTTGTGCAATCACTACAAGACCGCCCCGGCCAACTGGAGAGAGGCTCGCCAGCGCGCCAGGGCACGCCAAAAGCAGTTGGAAGAGCGGGTGGCGCGCTGCAAGGCCGAGATGGACCGGCTCGAGGAGGCCCGGCTGGCGCTCAGGCGCGAGGGGCTCGAAAAGCGAAAGGCGGCCAAGACAGAAAAGCAGGCCGCGCAACTGAAAGCCCGCTACGACAAAAAGGTCACCCAGGCGCAGAAAAAGGTCGAGGCGGCCAGGGCCAAGTTTGAGCGGGCCAAGGCGGCTTTGGACAAGGCGGCGACCCAGGAAGACATCGCGACCAAGAAACGGACCTGGAACCTGGGCACCAGCCTCAAGTCCTACATCGACCCGCGCGTCTTTTATCGCTGGGGGCAGCAAGTCGGCTACGACGTGTTGGCGCGCTACTACCCCACGGCGCTGCAGCGCAAGTTCGCCTGGGTGCGCGAAGATGGGCAGGAGAGCGCAGAGCGCGAGGATGGCCAAGAGAGCACCGAGCGCGAGGTGAAAGAGGCTGACGCACAGGAGTGAGAAAACGGGCGCACCGCGTATCGACAGTTACCAATTCGGCCGGATCGTCATCGACGGCCATGCGCACGACAAGGACGTGATCATCTTGCCTGACCGCGTCGCCGGCGGGTGGTGGCGCCGGGAAGGCCATGCCCTGCGTCCCGACGACCTGGAGACTGTTTTCCAGGCCAAGCCAGAAGTGCTCGTGGTGGGGCAAGGTAAATTCGGGATGATGCGAGTCACCCGCGAGGCGCGCCAGGCGCTAGAAACCGCTGGCATTGAGCTCATTGCCCAACCTACCGCCCAGGCCTGCCAGACCTATAACACGTTATGCCAGCAGCGCGTCACAGCGGCTGCGCTGCATCTAGCATGTTGATCGCTGGCTCGACTTAGAGTAGGTTGGGTTGAGTCTTCGAAACCCAACCTACGAACTGCAGTTGACAGCCAGATCAGGAATGACGGAGTACGAGCGGCAGATAGAGACGGTAGGCCGGCGCGTTCCAGACTTGTGAGCTTGTAGAGTAAACGCCCCTGATTCCCCTGTCGGCGACAAGCTCGACGGTGTTGGTCAGCAGCCCACTATAGGCTGTTGCTACTCCGACGGCAAATGAGTACACCCACGTGTTGCCAGGCGCGACGGAGAACCTGTCCCAGGTGATTGTCTCGCCCGGAGAGAACCATGTCCCGCCAGGCGTCGTCCCGCTCGTGACGTAGGCCGGGAGAGTGTCGGTAACAGCGGCCGTGAGGGTTAGCGCGCCAGTGTTGGTGACGCGGATGGTATAAGTCAATTGTGCCCCGGCCAGGACAGGGGCCGGTTCAGCGTGCTTGGTCACGGCGAGGCCGATCGGGAGTTCTAGCGCGCCCACGTCAACGGCAGCCCCGGCAATGCGCGGCCGGCCGTCCAGGTCTGTCGCGGGCAGGCCGGGGTAAAAGCTGTTGCCGGCGTCGATCACCGGCGAAGCAGGCAGCACGTGAAAGTCGCCATTGGCCGCGTTTACGAACAGCGGATCGCTGGAAAAGTTGCCGGCCTGGCCTGCAAAATCGCCGTCCTCGATGTCGCTGTATTGAACCTGACTCGTCACCCACGACGTTGGGCTGGCGTACAAATCGTCGGCACCCGGATTCCACACGATGCTGTTGATAACGGTCAAAGACAAGCCTCCTTGTGGCTCAAGGTCGTCGTTGTACCACTCAATACCTTTCGAGGTGTTGGCAGCGACGGTGCTGTTGACAACACGGATGGCGCCATGTAAACCAGGATTCCAATCGTACGAATCCCATATACCCAGTCCAACCTGATTGTGAGCAACAAGGACATTGTATAGCCGGGTGTCGACGTAACCGCCTGGTTCTGGAAGCCAGTAAATTCCCGTATTATTATACTCGCTCACAACGCGGTCCAGGTATGGTGAGATTGACCCATTCATCACGATCATGATTCCGCAGTCGTTGTAATTAGTCCTTACGTCGACGACTTGCGGCGTGAGCATGTTACTGGAATCCGATCGTAAATACAATCCCGCATAGCCATTACTGTAAATATCGCTGTGTGAGATGAGGGGTGTGCCGAAGGCAAGGGAAAAGTAATCGATCATGATCCCCGCAGTGGTATTATCGTGCACCAGTAGGTGAGTCAAGACTGGACTGAACATGCCGTTGGATTTCACCCCTGCGATAGAAACCCCTCTTGCATTGTTGCGTACGCGGAGGTTGGAGAGAACGGGGCCTGGGGTTGTGCTGCCAAGCGCTTCGACAAGTACACCTATCTCGCCGCCTTGCACGGCCAGATTGTCCAGCGCCGTCTCGGCGTTGACGCCGCCCGAGTCGTGGGCAATCTGGATGACATCCACACCAGCCTGGCCGGAGATAATGGTCGTATCGCGTACCGCGCCGACGAGCTTGGCGCCGCGTGGCCACTGGATGGGAAAGCGTTCGCCCAAGGCCGTGTCGTACACGCCCTCTGCCAGGTGAAGGGTAATGCCTGGGACGTGGGCCAGGCCCAGGGCGTGGGAAATCGTTTGCCACGGGCCGGCCGCTGTACCGTCGCCCAGCTCGTCGCTGCCGTTGACGGCGTCGACGTAATAGTCGGCCGGCACAGGCCTGGTATAGGCAACCAGGTAGCCGGGCATGACTTTGACGGCGGAGGAGTAGCCGCTCGTCGCTGTCAGGCTGACGGTGTAGGTTCCTGGCAGCTTGTAGATGTGGGTGTGGGTGGCGATGGTGGTGGTGCTGGTCAGGCCGTCACCGTAATCCCACAGGTAGGCGTCGGCAAAACGCGAGGTGTTGTACAGTGTGACGGTGAATGGCGCAAAGCCGTCGGTCGGTTGAGCGTACAAGTCGGCTGAAGGAGGAGCGTATGCGGTGTAGGCGCTCGGCGTCGTACGCGCGCTCAACAGCCACAAGACAGCGCAAGTCATGGCCAGCGCGAGCACCAGGGGAACGCTTGAGCGATTGAGGAGAACAAACCTGGGTAATGAAATAAGATGTTGAGCGATATAACACGAGTCCAGTTGGGAGCTTTGTCCAGTGATCTTGGCCCACTTGGACATCACCCTACGATGCTTGATGAACATTTCTTGCAGCAAGTTGGCTGCTAGGTTCTCAAGTGGTTTCCGCTTTGCGCCGGGCATATCTGAATGTCAATCCTGTTCGTTTAATAGCCAATCAGTCGAGACCCTCAATGCTTTGGCTAGAGGGACAATCTCATAATCGTATACGGGGCGGCTGCCACTTTCAATACGAGATACTTTGGTCCATGTAAGCAAGTCCATAAACTTTGCCGTGCTGCAAGATTGCTCTGCGTGAGTTGACAAAGAGCACGATGTCAGGGCGGGGGTATGGACGCCGCCCGCGTCACCCTTGCGCCCCGTCACCGTGAACCGGTTGACGCAGCGGGATTTTCGCGATCCTGCATCCATGCGACCGGGTTAGCGGCGATATAATCGCGGATCGCGTTCAAGGCGCGTTCGCTGCGGACGATATGATCGAAATAGTCGCGTTGCCAGACGGTATAGATCGTGGTG
>JAFGFO010000131.1 GCA_016931085.1 Thermoflexales bacterium | reverse complement strand
GGCTGTCACACCCTTTCATGTCAACAATGTGCTGTCGGTTCTATTTGACATTCGTTGGTCAGCTATGTGCTGTCGGTTAGCAGATACCTATGCCTGGCTCAAATCCAGGCTGTCTAAAAGCCCGTTCGACCCGCCGGCCGGCGGGATGAAATTCGTGTACGCGTATGCGTTGATTACACTGTTGGGAGGCGGCTTGTTCGTGGGGCAGCAGTTGCTCTTTACCCTGCCCATCAAGCTGCGCTTGATTTGGGAATCCATCATCCAGGTGAGCCAGGGCGCGACCATCGCTCCTTCGAGTTTTGCGAATGGCGCCGCCGTCCTGGGCAGCCAGGTGATTGACGCGGGACTGCTGGCTTACGCCTACTGGCGCAGGCCCGGCGGCCAATCTGACGCAGAAAGGAGGTGAATGGCATGAAGGCTAAGAAGGTTGAGGTAGTCAAGCCGACTGGCGCCCTACGCGCTAGTGGCTAATCTGCCCTGATTCATGGCCGGGCCGGCCGGCGCGCTGCCGGCCCGGCGCAGGACTGTCGGCCGGTAGGTATGGCCAGGTGCCCCCGAACCTCCGCCTTCTGCCTCTATCTCTACACTTGTACTTGCCACCGCAGGTGCAAGTGTCTGATCTCTATCTGATCTCTCTATCTGCCTCTTCCACAATCTGTCGATTGATCGGCACATTTTCCAGGAACGAGCGGCGCAGGTCAAGGTCGGCGATCTTGTCCGCCCGCGCCATCACGAGTTGGTGGGCCGATTGCAGGGCATTGGAGGCGGCTTTTGCCTCGCCTGCTGCAGCTAGGACCTGATAGCACATAAACAAATCTTGCTGAGGACATTGAGGTCCTTGCCCACCACACTCGTCGAGAATGTGCAGGGCTTGGTTAGCAAAATCTAATGCTTGCGAGGCACGCCCGGCTAGCCAATGAGCGGCCGCCAAGGTGGCCAAGTTATCGGTTGTCCATACATGCATATCTAATTCGCGCCGCAACGCTAAGGCTGCTTCTGCCCAGTCTATGGCTTGCTCTAACCGTCCGGTTTTTAAGGTCACAATTCCCAACTCGCTAAGAAATCCCGATTCGATGTAGCGATCAGCTTTTTGAGCTAGTTGGAGTCCCTCGTTTAGCAGTTGTTGGGCTGTGTCCAAATCGTCATGATCGCGTGCCACTAGTGCGAGATTGATGAGAATATAGGCTTGACCAGCCTCATCTCCTATCTGTCGGGCCACATTTAGACCCTTTTGAAACCTGTCTTGGGCTGCCGATAATTTGCCTAAAGTGTGATAAAGAATCCCCAGCCCATTCAGAATATTGCTCTCCTCCCATCGATTGCCAATAATTTGTTGGATGATTAGGGCAGATAAAAGGTGTTCCTCTGCCCGGCTATAATCCCCAGTCTCTTGAATGGCCAATGCCAAGTTATACAGGCTTGTTCCCTCTCCAGCGCGGTCACCAATAGAACGACTGATTTCTATGGCTTGACGATAATGAACAAGTGCCTGGGTAAAATTGCGCTGATAATAAACCGTTCCACCTAGACTGTTTAGCGCCTCCGCTTCTCCTTTTCGGTTACCGGTCTGTCGGCTCAGAGCCAGTGACTGCTCGTAGCACGCCTTAGCCTCGTCAAAGACCCCCTGCTGGCGATGGACGACGCCCAGGCCGTTGAAGGCGCTCGCAAAGACGGCCGCCTCGTTGGCCGAATACTCCTCGCCGGCCTGAAACAGGCCCAACGCCTGGGCGTACCAGCCCATGGCTCGCTCGTAATCGCCCTGGCGGCGGGCAATCAGCCCCAATTGAGCCAGGCTGCTCGCCTCGCCCACCCGGTTGGCCTGCTCACGGCTGGCGGATAACGCTCGCTCGACGGCGGCCTGGGCCTGGGGATAGTCGCCCACGGCCTCGTAGTATGCCCCCCACAGCTCGGCCACGGTGCCGGCCGGCGCATCCGGCAGGACCTCCAATGCCTGCAGCGCGGCCAGTTCCTCAACACGGCGGCCCAGGACATGCAGCACCTCGATTTGCCCCCTGCGCCACTCCCAGCGTTCCTCCAGCGCCAACGCCTGGGCGTAATAATTCAGGGCCGTTTCGTTGGCGTACTCGCGCTGGGCCTTGCGCGCCGCCCTGTCCAGGTAAAACTGTGCCTTATAGTCCACGCTCCCCTGGCTGAAATGATGGGCCAACGGCTCGGCCGCGTCTGGCCGAAGCGTTTCCAGCACCTCGCCCACGGCCCGGTGCAGCTCGCGCTGCTGCGCCCCCAGCAGCGCGTCGTACACCACCTCCTGGGTGATGTTGTGCTTGAAGATGTACACCACGTGCGGCGGCGGCAGCTCTAGCCGGGTAAAATCGCGCTTTTCGAACGTGTCCAACTGGGTCTGCAGCATCTTGTGGCCGGGCTTGGCCGGGTTGGCACCGGCCAGCACGTCCAGCTCGAAAGCGCGCCCGATCACGCTGGCTACCTTGAGCGTGAGTTTGTGCAGCTCCGGCAAACGGTCCAGGCGCGACAGCACCGCCCCGTGCACCGAGCCGGGGATGTCGATGGCTGCCGCCGACAGTTGCGCTTCCGGGCACAAGACCCAATCCCCGCCGGCCGGGTCACGCTGCAAGCAGTTGGCCTCGCGCAGCGCGCTGACGAGGGCATCAGACAGCGTCCAGGTGCTTTGCCCGCCTTCCACCTGTGGGGGGAGGCAGACCAGGTGCTCCGCCTCGCGCAGGGCGTCCACCAGTTCCTCGGCAAAGAAGGGGTTGCCCTGGGCGCGGGCCTGGATCAGTGAAAGAGCCAGGGGGGAGATGACCTCTCCACCCCCAACCCCCGGTTGGGACAGGCCAGCCCCTCCCCTGCCAGGGGAGGGGAGCAGACCCTCACCCCAACCCTCTCCCCCAAGGGGCGAGGGAGAAGACAGCCGGTTGGTGACCAAGGCGGCGATGCCTTCTGGAGACAATTCGCTCAAGTCGAGGCGCCGATGGTTGGGCAGCCGCTCCAACTCGGGCAAAATCGGCTTGTCGTCTTGCAGGGGGGGGCGGTGGACGAGCATGAGCAGGGCTGGAGAGCTGGCGATCACGCGCCCCAGGGCCAGCGTCAACCCTTGCGAGGCCTCATCCATCCAGTGGGCGTCTTCGACCAGCAAAAGCAAGGGCCGCTGCCGGGCGTAAGCCTGCACCAGCTCCACGGCCAGGGCAAACAGCGCTTCCTGGCGCAAGCGCGGGTCAAAGACAGCCGTGGTGGCGTTGTCGGGGATGGGCAAGTCCAGCAAATCACCCAGCAGGGGCAGGCGGATGGCCCAGGCCGGGTTCAGCCGCTCGATGGCCGCTTGCACCCGCGCGACGTTCCGGGCGTTGGCCACCGCGACGTCCTCCTCTTCTCCAGCCTCTTCGGCCAGTCCCAGTAGACCCCAAAAGACTTGTTGCCATGCTGTGTACGAGACGTTTTGGCTGGCGGCCTGGCACGTCCCCAGGCATACCCGCAGGCCGCGCCCGGCGGCTCGACGGGCAAACTCGGCCGCCAGGTGGCTCTTGCCCACGCCGGTGCCGCCTTCCAGCCGCACGATTTGCCCCTCGCCCCCCAATGCCTGATCCAGGGCCGGCTCCAGGCGGGCCAATTCGGCCTCGCGCCCGACCAGCGCGCTGCTATAGTGACGGAACAAAGCCCCAATCGTTTCTCGCGCCGGCTGCTTGCCGGCCAGGCGCGCCACCGGGATGGATTGAGCCTTGCCCTTGACCTGGACGGCGGGCATCGCCTCCCAGGTGAAGCCGGCGGCGATGGCCCTTTGGACGTGGCCGCTGGCCAGCACCTCGCCCGGCGCGGCGGCCTGCATCAGGCGCGCGGCCAGGTTGACGTCGTCGCCGATGACGCCATACGTGCGGCGTTGTGTCCCGCCATAAGCGCCGGTGCGCATCGTCCCCTGGCTGAGGCCGATCTGCACCGCCCGGATAAAGTCCAGTTCTGCCGGCGGCGAGCGCAGCTCCAGGGCGGCGCTCGCCGCCCGGGCGGCGTCGTTTTCGTGCGCCAGGGGCGCGCCAAAGGTGGCGTAGAGATAGTTGCCCTTGTCGCCGACGATGAACTGCAGCAGATAGCCCTCGTAGCGCGCCAGCGTCGCTTGC
>JAFGFO010000130.1 GCA_016931085.1 Thermoflexales bacterium | reverse complement strand
GACGAGCAACTGCGGCAGTGTGCCCGCCACCGTCAGCACCGTCGAGAGGCCCCCCACCCAGATCGTCGAGCCGGTCAGATCGGCGACGAAAGCCGCGATGACCGTCGTCGGCTGAGTGAGAGCCATGCCTATGGCCAGAAACGCCCCGTGCCACAGCGCGCTAATAAAGTTGCGTCGCAAAGTCTTTTCTTCCACAGCGAGTACCGTCGAAAGGCAACCCGCCCAGTTAGCTATAGCCTATACCTGAATGGCCCTCTTGTCATCATGCAGGTGTTGATTTGTGGCTCAACAAAACGACCGCCCCCAGGATTGTTCTGTTTGTATCATCTGCCTTCTTGGCCCGTCTTGCGTTTAGCGCCCTCTATCACTCATCAAGCCGCCGTTGCGGGAGAGTCCTTGCTGTTCTGAATCAGCAACCATTATATCGCACATTCGTATCTTTTCAAAATGTAGAGGCAACCGGGCATTCGTAGCAAAGCGCCGAAGTGGGGGGGGCAACCTCCCCGAAAGCTCCAAGCTTTCGGGGAGGTAAGTGGGGCGCCAAGCCGCAAAATACGGCTGTGCGCCACGGAAGGCCAAGACCCTGGCCATGAGCGCCGCCCGTCCCTCTGGCGGCTCGCCGTTCCACTCGCCGCAACGCTCACTTGAATGTCAATTCCCCCAGTCCGCCGAATGTCTTGGATATTTGAGCATAGAGCGGCTGCCCCACCAAGGCCACGTAAATTTCATCCGCCTTTTTCGCGGGGTCAACGTCGGCAAAGGCTTTAGGGTAGAGAATCTTGCCCAGGTAGTAGGCGTCAGCGATGGCGGTGTCGATGTTGGTGTTGTAGGAGTTGTAAGGCAGTTGCGAATGCACCTGGCCGTTTTTAACTGCGGAGAGCGACTGGTAGAATGCGGGGTCTTTCTCGTAATCTTCGAGAACGGCGGCATAACCACCCTGATCAATAAAGATAAACTGCGGGTCCCAGGTAAGCAATTTCTCTTTATCAATCATGATCGAGCCGTCTTGCCCGGTTTCATCCACCACGTTTTTGGCGTGGATGGCGTCGAGCAGAACGTATTGCCCCTGCGTGCTTTCGATGCCGTGCGTGCCCTTGGCGCCCAGCCCGCCCACGTAGACGGTGGGCTTGTCGGCGTCGGGGATGTCTTTAGTGCGCTTGTCCAGATCCTGCCCAGCTTGCTCGATGAACTCAATCGCCGCCTGCGCCTTGGCCGTATCGCCAGTGATTTGCCCGACCAGCATCAACGAGTCCCGCACCGGTTGACCAAAGATGGCCGTTGTCCCAAAGCCTCCTCCCCTGTGGAGTACCACGACCGGGAGGCCGGTCTTGGCCTGCAGCTCATCCGCCGCGGCGGCATCGGTGGCATAGGTGCTAAAAATGACGTTCGGCGTGACGGTGAGGAGTTTCTCCGCGTCGGGGGCGTTGTTGGGGCCGCCCTGCCCGATGACGGGCAGTTTTGCCAAGGCGGGGTTGGCCAACATGTAGGGCTTGCCGCTCACGTCGCCAGTTTCCATCCCTTCCACGCCGACAATGTAATCCAGGTTACCGGCATAGACGTACAGCCGCAGCGCGCCGGGTCCAATGGCGACCACGCGCGTCACCTTGGCGGGGACGTTCACTTGCCGGCCCAGCAGGTCGGTGACGGTCACGGTTGGGTCGGCCGGCGCGCGCGCCGCCGCGCCGCCGCAGGCGCTCAACACCGGGAGCAACGCCAGGGCAATGACTAACAGGATGGCCGGCAACTTGTTCATTCTCTTCTCCTTTTGAACTACAATGGAATGACAAACTGGTGGCCGTGGTGCGACGTGACGGCCACCGGCACGGCATACACCGCTTCGATGTTGGCGGGCGTCATCACCTCGGCGCCTCCCGCCGCGAAAATGCGCCTGTCCTTGAGCAGCAGAAAGCGGTCGGCGAAGCGCAGCGCCAGGTTCAGGTCGTGCATCGCCACCACGGCGGCAATGCGGCGCTGGCGGGTAATCTGGCGGACGAGGCTCAACACTTCCAGTTGATTTTTCAAGTCGAGGCTGTTGGTCGGCTCGTCCATCAGCAAAATCTCGGGTTGTTGGGCCAAGGCTCGGGCAATGACCACTTTTTGCAGTTCGCCGCCGCTCAGCTCGTCCAAAAAGCGTAGGGCGTAGCCGCCAAGTCCGAGGGTGTCCAGCGCCTGCGCGGCAATGTCCATGTCGTTTTGGGTGATGTCCCACTGGATGTAGGGCTTGCGCCCCAACAGCACGGTGTTGAACACGCTGGCGCGCGAGCCGGAGCGTTGCTGCTCCACGTAGCCGATGCGCTGCGCCAGGGCGTTGCGGCCAAGCCCCGCAATCGGCTGATCGTCAATCAGCACCACGCCCGCCGCCGGTTTGAGAATGCGGTTGAGGCACTTGAGCAGGGTGGTTTTGCCCGTCCCATTGGTGCCGAGAACGGCCAGCAGCTCGCCCTTTGCCACCTCGAAACTGACTTGCTCCAGCACCGGGCGGCTGGGATAGTGAAATGTCACGCCTTGCGCGCTCAGAATCATCACCGGGTGTAGCCTTTCGCCAACAGGAACAAAAAGAGCGGCGCGCCGAAAAAGGACGTGATCGCCCCAACCGGCAGGATGACCGGCGAAATGATGGTGCGCGCCAGCGTGTCTGAAAACAAGAGCAGCGCCGCGCCGCTCGCCGCCGAAGCTGGGATGAGAAAACGGTGGTCGATGCCCAGCACACGGCGCATCATCTGCGGCGCAACCAAGCCGATAAAGCCGATGATGCCCATGAACGAGACCGCCACGGCCGTCACCAGCGAAGCGGCGAACATCGCGCCGAAGCGTATTTGCTCCACGTGCACGCCCAGGCTTTTGGCGGCGTCTTCGCCGCTGTCCAACGCATTGTAATCCCAGCGGTGGAACTGAAAATAGACAAAAGCCCCCGCAGTCACTGCCGAGAGAATGCCGACCTCCTGCCACGCGACGTGCCCCAAGTCGCCGAACGTCCAGAACACCATCGCGGCGACTTGGACATCTTCCGCGAAATACTGTATCAGGGCAGAAGCGGCCGAGAACAGCGAGCCAAACGCCACGCCCGCCAGCACCACCGATTCGGGCGAAAAGCCGCGCAGGCGCGCCAGCAGCAGAATCAGCGTCATGGCGAGTATCGAAAAAACAAAGGCGCTCACGGTGACCAGGTACGGATTGGCGATGAACACCGCGTCGTGCGACGTGCTGTGAATGCTGCCCGCGCCCAAAAACACAATCGCCAGGTTGGCGCCAAAGGCGGCGGCGTTGGAAATGCCCAGCGTAGAGGGCGACGCCAGCGGGTTGCGCAAGCTGGTCTGCATCACGCAGCCCGCCACCCCCAGGCCGGCTCCCGCCACGATCCCGGCGATGACGCGCGGCAGGCGGATGTTCCAGATGACGATGCTGGACGTGCCGCTTTCCAGTCCCAGGAGCGCGCGCAGGACCTGCACGGGATGAGTGTTCGCCGCGCCCGCGTTGATAGCGATCACTGCCAGCGCGAAAGTGAACGTGATCAGCCCCCGAATGATGAGCTGCTTGCGGGCAGATTGGCGCTGGAAGGCTCCCACCGCGCCAGGGAGCCACGCGCCGCTGACGGTTGTGCTTTCAGCCATGGGACGTTTCCTCCTCCTCCGCGCCGCCGGCTGGCGCCTGGGTGCTGGCGGCATGTGGGATAGCGTCCAGCGCTGCCGCATAGGATTTGATGTCCAGCAGCGGGCTGCCATCCAGCGCATCCACCCCGCGCACGATGAGCCGGTTTCCTTCCCGGCGCAGCAGCTCCACCACGCAAAAGGCAATCGGGTTGGGGCGATTGGGTGAGCGGCTGGCAAACACGCCAACGGGAATGTCACTGAACGGCGTTCGTGATTGCAGGACGTCCCGCTTCGCCCGGTCGCCCCAGTACAGCACGATCAAGTGAGAAACCCTGCCGATATCTTGAAGCCCATCGGCAAATTGGGGGAAAATTTCCAGCGCGATTTCGTTTTCGGATAATCTGCCCTGGCGGGGCGCGTCTCCGCGTTCCTGGTAAGGGCTGTGAATGACGCCAATGGGTGTCAGTTCCATGATCACTCCTGGGTGGCTTGACGCGATGGTCATTTTCGGGCCTTTCAGTCCCTGCGTGTATAGACCTCGCCATAACATTCGGGACAAACGGGCTGGCCGTCGCGCAAATGCGCGCGCGCTTCCATCACACCCTCGCCGCACTGGGCGCAGCGCACACTTTTGAACGTGCGCGCCTTCTCCGGCAGCGGCGACTCGACCCAGCGGATGTCGTACAGCTCTTCGTCGGCACCATTCTGGAGACGCTCGAACATCGCCTGGCGTCTCTGCTCCGGCGTCTGGTCGGGCGTTTCGGGCGCGAGGCCATAACGCAGCGCGATGCGCAGCATCTTGCCGTCGTGGCGGCGGCCAAAGGTGAATACCTGCTTGCCCCAGTCGCGCAAAATCAGATTGCCCTTGCCCAGCGTGCAGCCGGTGAGCGCCTGTACCGCGTCCACGCCGCAGGCGTCGTTCTCGCAGATGGCGACGAGTTCTTCGTCTTGGGCGCGCTCCACGCCCAGTTCGCGCAATGCGATCAGCGCGGCGCGGTAGCCAATGGTCACGCCGGGGCAATAGTGGCCGTGAAAGGCAATGACCTGCGCCAACGAAGCAGGAATTTCATCCATGGTTTATCGTTCTCCTTTCTATTTTCAGGACGCCTCGTTTTCCGGGCCCCGTTCACATTTTCAAGCTCCTGGCAAGCCGGGCGGACGTGCCGTCTTTTGGCTCTCACATAAAAAAAGCCACGAAGTCACGGCCTTCATGGCCCCTTGCGTCTTGTATTCAGTTGTAGCGGCGCGCGGTCAACTGTTTGGCCCTGGTACTCGCGTCAAATGGACGGTGTGCTTGATAAAGTCGATCTTGTCAATGCGCGCCCGCACCAGCTTTTGCTCGCCCATCAGGCTTGCCAGCAGATACACCTCACCCTCTGGCTTGACCAGCACGACGTCTCGCATCAGCTCGTGTTCCTGCTCGCCCTCGCGGAGATAGACAATGGCTTCGCACATCCGGCGCCTCCCACAAAAAACGCCATCGCCCGACCTTCAGGTCGGCAGATGGCGGCTTTCATTGCTCACGCTTGGCCGGCTTCATGCCGGCTGCTTTACTATACCATGCGACGGCCAAAGTGTCAACCGCCCGATTTATCCATCGCCTGCCGGATGGCGGCAATCGCGGCGCTGATTTGCTTGGTCAGCGCCTTGCGCTCGATGCCCACGATCTCAAAGTGGGGCTGGTTGATCGGCAGTAGCAGCTTGCGGCCGCGCGCGCCGGCCACCGCTTCAGCCATGGCCGGGGTGATCTCGCCCATCATCGAGTTGGGAATGACCACACCGATGGGGGCCAAGATGAAATCGGCCAGGTTCACCGATATGCGTATGGCATTTTCGCCGCTGGCGCCGCGGCTGGCGCGCGCTTGCATCATCTTGTCAGTGGCAACGGCGTTCGCGCCCAAAGCGATGATCTCGATTTCTAAGGGCAGCTCTTGGCGCAATTGGGTCACAATTTGCGCGCCAATGCCGCCGCCCATGCCGTCAATAACCGCAATAATCATGGTCAACTCTCGAAATGTTCAGCCTCGTTTCCCGAGAGAAATGGTAAACTTTTAATGCTTGTCTTCATGCCAAGGCTGTATGGCGCGAGCGTAATTCTGGGTCGTTCCTGTATGTGCCGTACACACCATGACATTTTCCAGTTCAGCCAACTTTTTGATCGTTTTCTTCTGCGTGGATGTGTCCATGTTGAACAGGTGATAAAAGGTATGAACCTGGCCGTTTTGCAAGTTGAGGGTATCACCGGTGAACAGGACGCTGTCGTCCACCAGGAAGGACATCGAGCCGGGCGTGTGCCCCGGGGTGGCGATGGCCTGAACCCGGATAGGACCCACGTCGACGACATCGCCGTCGTCCAGCAAGGTGTACGCCCGGTTTATTTTCCGGTTCCGGTAGACTCCCAAAAACCTGGCTGTGGTGCCGTCGATCATCTGCTCCTCTGCCCTGGAGAGGTGGATGTGTGCATTGGGAAACAAAGCCAGGCCGCCGATGTGGTCCATGTCGGTGTGCGTCAGAAACAGATGCGTCACCGATGCGAGGTCTATAGGGAGCCGCTTCAATTCCTCTCGCAGTGCATCTCCTGGGTAGGCGGCATCAATCGCGAGGGTATGCTCGCCGTCGGTGTAGATGAACATGTTGACGTCTCTGTCCTTGACGGCATACACATTCTCGGTCACCTGTCCAGTCGGCGCTGGATACCAGAGACTGCTGTACAGCTTCCATATTTGGGGCAAGACGGCATTGACTTTTTGCTCATACGCCAGGTACGCTGCTCCAAACTTTTGCCGCAAATAGTCTTCTTCTTCTCTGATGAGGAGTTTGAACACGACGTACATGAACAGTGGCACGGTGAGCAACAGCCAGGACCGGAAAAACAACAAAATGCCGGGGATGGTAAAGAAAATGGTGTTTCCATACAGGGGGTGACGACAGAGTGCATAAACGCCTTGCGTGAGCAGTATGCCTTCCTCAAATCCCCTATCCACTATTCTGGCGGCCGTGATCCATATCGGGACGCCGGTAGCGATTAGAATCAGACCGACGACGACCAAGGCAGTGTAAGGAATGCCTGGGATGACAAAGCGCGGATACCAAACGTAATGGATGACGAGCGCCAGGGTAAAATACACGGTCGAGAAAAGCGTGAACCTGGGGCCTATTCCCCAGACGGTCATTTTCTTAGACACTCTTCCCCTCAATCCAGCAATTTGTGTGCCATGCCTTCCACTGCCTGGCTGGCGAGCGTCATCCAGCGGCCCAGGCGCGGCTCCTCGTCCAGCCGCTCAATCAGCCGTGGACGTTCCACCGGCTTGGGGCGCGACGGCGGGATATAGAGCTTGGTGGTCAGTAATGATGATGTAATCACAGCAATCTAATCTTACCACATTTTTCCTGCACCCTCAAATCCTGTGCCGCAGTTTTTTGGGACTTGACAAGCGTATATATACATGGTATAATATACAAGGTTGTATATACTATTCTGAATAGTATATCTTGTATAGAATGGCGACTGATAAAGCGAGTCGCCAGCAACAACAGTGTACAATGGAGGTGTTGTATGAACAAGACGAAAGCGCGCATTCCAGAAGGTGGGGCGATCGAGGATGCGCCCGAGCTGTCCATGGAGCAGTACAGCGAGCTGATATGGACCTGTCGGTCGGGTCACGCGAGTTTGGGGCTTAGTCACTGGTGATCTGGCCCCTTTTCCACGGCGTCGGGGTGATGATCGACTTTGCGGTCAATCTGGATAAAGTCGAGCAGGTCAGCTCGAGTTTTCCCTGGGCCGTGGGAGCGTTAGTGCTGATGGCCTGTGCTGGCGCCGTGGTGGCTTGGAGAGCAGGGTATAGCCGCGGTGGTGCTGGCCGGCGGTGATGTCTCAGGCGTGGGAGATATAGGCCGATTCCCTGGATCATGCCGCCCAGCTAACGCGGGCGTCAAGGTCGCCTGGACGCCGCGCCAGCCCGCGTTGGCGGTGCTGGCCGGTGTGTCGATGGGGCTGGTTTTTCCAGTGTGCGAGTGCGGCGTCGTGCCGGTCATGCGGAGGCTATATCGAAAGGGGCTGCCGCTTCCGGCCAGCATAGCGTAGGCGCTGATCTGTGGCTCGTCGCCCCAGACGGTGGGCAGCGGCGCTTGCTCGCCTGCCCTGGGGCGATGTGCGCCGGGGCGACGTGGCCCGGCTAGCCAGTGGGGGCATATTGCCGGCGTGGCTGCCCTGAGACCGGCTCGCCAGGCGCTCGAGGCAAATATTAGCCGGGAGTTCAGATTTCTACTCCCAGGGCGATTCGAACCACGTATCCGATCAGGAAACTCAAGCCGGCCACCCCCAGGCTCACTCCGGCCATTTCCAGGAAGCGCTTCATGAACGGCTCGTCTTTGGCGACCGAAATATAGGTGTTGAACAATGCGATAATCAGCACGGCCGCCGTCAACGCCCACCCCAAACAAACGTAAAAGTTGTCCAGGAACAAATAGGGCCAGATCAAGATCAGGACCGTCGCCACGTACGTCACGCCCGTGTAGATAGAGGCCTTGAGAGGCTCCTTGCTAGTCTCCTCGGACTTGGTGGAAAGATATTCGGATGCCCCCATAGATAACGCCGCCGCCAGGCCGGTGATCGTCCCGCTCAGCGCGATCAGCCGGGTGTCTTGCAGCGCCAGCGTCAATCCTGCCAGCGCTCCCGTCAATTCCACCAGGGCATCGTTCAACCCTAACACGATCGAGCCGATATAGCGCAGCCGTTCCTCATCCAGTAAGCCGATCAAGGCTTCCTCATGTTCGTTTTCATCTTGGATAATCGCCCCGACTTCCTCTATGTGCTGGCCTAGATGCTTATAACTGACTTGAGCGGCCTCTTCCCCGCGCTCCATCAACTTGATCCCGAACGTAAGTCCCAAGAGCCGGCTGATCACATAGTACATCCACACATGGAGCATGTCTGGCTTGATTTCTGTGTGCGTATAGTTGAGCCAGGTCTTGTAATGGCGCAGCTCGTCGGCAGCGATCCTTTCCAGGATTTGCCGGTTCTCCGACGGGCCAAGCGCGCTTGCCAACCTGGTGTAGATGAGATGCTCTGTAATTTCATTCCGTTGAAAAGTGATCAGTCGTTGTCGCAATTGTTCGTCGAGTTCCATAGCCCAACCTCGTTTTCATCTTGCCATTCCTTAATGGCACACTATTACAGCCCCGGCAAAAGTTGTCTCGATATTCATAGCGCGGCCTCCTGCCGCAACCAAAACTCTTTCACCGCCGAGGCCGCCGAGAAGAATTTTAAAAACTCTGCGCTCTCTGCGTGCTCTGCGCGCAAGCGAAAATCTTCGCGATCGTGCTAGTT
>JAFGFO010000129.1 GCA_016931085.1 Thermoflexales bacterium | reverse complement strand
CGTTTTGTAGGGCGGCTTTCTATAGCCGCCGCGCCTGTGGCAGGTGTGGAAACCTGCCCTACGGGCGTCTCTCCGACAAGCTCCTAGATAAAACGTAACGATTCAGCCAGGATAGGCGAAAGGTCTCATAACCGAGCTCGGTTTTGCCTCGGTCGAAAGACCTTCGATGAAGCAAGCTATAGTTACGATCAAACGAGGCGACGATATGGCGAATAATCATGCTCAGGGCCAGACCAGCCCCCCTCAGCGCAGTAAGCGCTTGACGGTCGGATTCCTGACGCACGCTATTCACGATGAATATGGACTTTTACTGTGGAACGGCGTGTTCGATGCTCTCCAGACAGAGGAGGTCAACCTGGTCTGTTACCCGGGTTGGGATTTGTACAGCGCGCGCGGCTTTGAGAGGCAGGCCAACGTGGTTTACGATTTGGCTCATCCAGACATAGTCGATGGGCTGGTGCTCAGTGGCGGCGTGCTGAGCAACTTTGCCGGCATGGAAGGCTACCGGCGCTTCTGCCAACGCTACCAATCACTGCCTCTCGCCAGCATCGCCGTGGCCCTCGAGGGAGTGCCCAGTGTGGTGGTGGACAATCGCAGCGGGATACACGAGGCGGTGACGCACCTCATCACCGTTCACGGCTGCCGCCGGATCGCCTTCTTCCGCGCGCGCGAGGGCAACCCCGAGGCCGAGGCGCGCTACGACGCCTATGTCAGCGCCCTGGCTGAGCACGGCCTGCCTCTCGACCCTCAACTCGTCAGCCCGCCGGGCAACTTTGACGTTGTGAGCGGCGTTGAAGCTACTCGCGTCCTGCTGGACGAACGCGGCCTGCGTCCCCAGCTTGACTTTGACGCCATCGTGACGCCCAGCGACAACATCGCGTTGGGTACGTTGAGTGCACTGCGAGAGCGGGGCATCCACGTGCCGCGCGATATTGCGCTAACGGGCTTTGATGACGTGGAGAGCGTTCGCTTTTCCATCCCACCGCTCACCACCGTGCGCCAGCCGACGCGCGAACAGGCTATGCGTGCTGCTCAGTTGGTCCTGGCTCAACTGCGCGGCGAACAGGTGCCCGAGGTGCTGAGCCTCTCCACGCAGTTGGTTGTGCGGCAGTCGTGTGGCTGCATGTCGCCGATGGTGATCCAGGCTGCGGCAGAGCCGATGGAGGCCTTGGAGGAACCATTGGGAGCCGCCCTGTCCAAGCGGCGGGCAGCGATTTTGTCCGAGATGACGCAAGCCTCAGACGATTTTTCCCTGGAGCTGGCTTTTATCTCCAGGTGTGCAGAACAGCTTTTGGATGCCTTGATTGCGGAGTGGAACGATTTGCCCTCAAAGCTGGCTGGCTCGCCGGAGCCGTTGGCGGAGTCCTCCGCGTCGTCGTCTCAATCGATTTCTTGGGGTTTCTTTTTATCAGCCTTGAGAGACGTTCTGCGCCGGGTGATCATCGCTGGAGGAAATGTGGTGGCCTGGCAGAGCGTTGTGTCTAGCCTGCGCCGTCACGTGTTGCCCTATCTTGGCGACAGCCAGACCATAAGCTGGGCCGAAAGCCTGTGGGGGCAGGCCCGTGTGCTGGTGGGCGAAGCGACCCAACTGGCTCGTTCACGCCACGAGATGCAAGCCGCGCAGCAGACCCAGGTGCTGCGCGAGATCAGCCAGGCCTTGATCACGACGTTCGATGTGGAAGAGTTGGCTCAGGTGTTAGCCGCCGGCTTGCCGCGTTTGGGCCTTTCCGCTTGTTACCTGTCCTTGTACGAAAATGCCCAGGCGCCGAGCGAGCAGGCTCGCCTGGTCATGGCTTCTTGCCAGGACGGAGAGGCTCAGGTCGATGGGCAGCGCTTCCCCTCTTACTCACTGGCGCCAGGGGGCATGATAGACTGGGATGCTCCGCACCACTTTGTGGTCGAACCGCTCTACTTTCGTGAAAACCAGATTGGCTTTGCCTTGTTCGAGGCGGAAGCGCGTTATGGGATGATCTATGAAGCGTTGCGAGGGCAGCTCAGTAGCGCGTTACAGGGGGCATTGATCTTGGAAGCGCGCCAACAGGCCGAGGCCGCCCTGGAAAAGGCCTACAGAGAAGTGGAAGATCAGGTCAAGCAGAGGACCGCTGAGTTACAGCGTGAGATCGCCGACCGCCAACTGGCACAGGAAGATAATCTGCGCTTGCAAGAGGGAATCATCGAGGCGCAAAGACAAGCACTTCAAGAACTATCTTCCCCCATCATCCCGGTGATGGAGAATATCATCGTCATGCCCTTGATCGGCAGCATCGACACCTTCCGCGCTAAGGAAATTACGCGCTCTCTGCTGGCGGGCATCCGGCAGCATCAAGTCCGGGTGGTTATTCTCGACATCACCGGTGTGCCCATCGTCGATACCGGCGTGGCTAACCACTTGAACAAGACGATTCAGGCCGCCCGCTTGAAGGGTGCATTGGCCATTGTCACCGGCATGTCCGACGCGGTGGCCGAGACCATCGTCGACTTGGGGGTGGACTGGAGCGGCATCGAAACCCTGGCCGATTTGAAGACCGGCCTGCGGGCTGCTCTCGAGCGGATGGGTATGCACATCGAGCATCGCCGCTATTCCAATAGCCCGTGATTAGAGGTGGTGTGATGCAAGATCGTCGCGTTGAACGAAACAACAAGCGCTTGACCATAGGGCTTTTGGCCCATGCGATCTCGGATGAATATAGCACCCGCGTGTTGCAGGGGGTGATGGACGCCGTGCGCGAGGAAAATGCCAACTTGATTTGCTTCCCAGGCATGTCTCCCAACCACCCCGATCGTTTTTCAGCCCAGGCTAATGTGCTTTATGATTTGCTCAACGTCGAGAGAGTGGATGGCCTGGTGTTCAGCGGCGGCACCTTGAGCAATTTCATCGGCCTGGAAGGCTATCGCGAGTTTTGCCAGCGATACCAGCCTTTGCCTATGGCCAGCATCGCCGTGGCATTGGAAGGCGTGCCCAGCGTAGTGGTGGACAATTACACCGGCATGTACGAAGCGATGACTCACCTCATTCGCGTTCACAATTACCGCCGCATCGCTTTCATCCGCGCTTACGCGGATAACCCAGAAGCAGAAACACGCTACCGCGCTTATCTCGAGGCATTGGCCGAGCACGGCCTGCCGTTCGACCCAGCTCTCGTCAGCCCGCCGGGCGCCTTTGATCAAGCCTGGGGAACAAAGGCCGCCAGCCTTTTATTGGACGAGCGCGCTTTGCGCCCGCAGCTTGACTTGGATGCGATTGTAGCTCCCAGCGATACGATCGCAATGGGCGTGCTGGACGTATGTCAGGCGCGAGGCATTAACGTGCCCTATGATCTGGCTGTAACTGGCTTTGATGATGTTGGAAGCGCCAAGTTCACCATCCCGCCTCTCAGCTCTGTGAGCCAGCCGACGCGCGAGCAGGCCAGGCAAGCTGCCCGGCTGGTCCTGGCTCAACTGCGGGGTGACTCAAGTCCCGAGCTGCTGACCCTCCCCACGCAATTGGTCGTGCGCCAGTCGTGTGGCTGCACGTCACTGGCGGTGACCGGCGCAGCGCCAGGTCTGCCCCAAGACCATGCGGCGGCCTCTCTTGAGCGGCGAGAAACGATCGTTGCCGAGATGGCGCAAGCGGTGGAGACCAGGACGGCGATGGCGTCTGAATGGGCGGAAGAGATATTGGATGCCTTTGTAGCCGAAATCAAACCCCTACTGTCACCTTCAGGAGCGTTGACAGATGTGGCTGATCAGGCTTCTGGAGGGATCTTTATAGCCAGGCTGGAAGACGTGCTGCGCGGGGTGATAGACAGCGATGGGGATGTGCCCGCCTGGCAGAACGTCATATCGGTCCTGCGCCGCTGCACATGGCCGGCTTTGGCCAATGGGGCGGCCGGACAGCGGGCAGAGAATCTGTGGAGCCAGGCGCGGGTGCTTGTGAGCCAGATGGCTCACTTGGCCCAGGCACGAGGGGAACTGCAAGCGGCCCAGCAGGCGCAGACGCTGCGCGAGATTGGCCAGACCTTGATCACTACCTTTGACGTTGGAGAGTTGATGGACGAGTTGGCGGTCCATCTGCCCCGCCTGGATATCCCCAGTTGCTACTTGTCGCTGTACGAGAATCCCCACGCGCCGGCCGAGTGGGCGCGGCTGATCCTGGCCTACAACCAGGCCGGGCGGGTAGAGTTGGAGGCGGGCGGACAGCGCTTTGCCTCGCCTCACTTGGTGCCGGACGGGCTGATAGCTGACGACAGGCCGCGCTGCTTTGTGGTCGAGCCACTCTACTTTCGCCAACACCAGATTGGCATGGCCATGTTCGAGATGGAAGCGCCCGACGGGCAGGTTTACGAGATTTTGCAGAGGCAGATCAGCAGCGCGCTGCAAGGAGCGCTGCTGCTGCAGGCGCGGCGGGAAGCGGAATCGGCTTTGGAAAAGGCCTGCAAGCAGGTGGAGGAGCAGGTCGAGCAACGAACGGCCGAGTTGCAACGCGAGGTGACCGGTCGCCAGCGAGCCCAGGAAGAAAATCTGCGCTTGCAGGAGGAAATCATCGAGGCGCAGCAGCAGGCGCTCCAGGAGCTTTCCACGCCGATCATCCCGGTGATGGATCGCATCATCGTCATGCCACTGATTGGCAGCATTGACACCTTGCGCGCCAAGGACGTCACCCGCGCTTTGCTGAGCGGTATCCGCGAGCATCGCGCCCAGGTGGTGATCCTGGACGTCACAGGCGTGCCGATCGTGGACACCGGCATCGCGAACCATTTGAGCAAGACTATCCAGGCTGCGCGCTTGAAGGGTGCGCGGACCATCGTCACGGGAATGTCCGAGGCGGTGGCCGAGACGGTGGTGGACCTGGGGGTGGATTGGGGCGGTATAGAAACCCTGGCGGATTTGCAGACCGGTTTGCGGCTTGCGTTCACCAGCTTGGGTATGAAACTCACACGTAAACGGAGGGATCAGGCGTAATGGAAGCTTCTCCCATTCAAAAACTAGAAAATTTGCTGTTGGTCTCTGTTCCCCGTGACCTGATGGACGAGGAAGTCATCACCTTGCGTCGCGAGGTGATGCGGCAGGTTCGCCAGCATCACTCCCGCTGGGTATTGCTGGACTTTTCACAGGTGGATATCTGTGACAGCTTCTTCGGCCGCTTTATCCAGAGCACGGCCGAGATGGCCAAATTGATGGGTACAGAGGTGATCGTCTCTGGCTTGCAAGATGCCGTGGTCGAGACCATGATCGAGCTCGGCATGAACTTGCCCAACATTCAGGCCGTGCTTGACCTAGACGACGCCTTGGCGTTGAGCCGGGCCTACGAAGCCGCCCAGTGTAAGGGGCAAGGGATAGAAGACGCCAAGGGGGAGCTCGATTGGACTGAGTCTGAGCTCGATGAATGGGGGGGGGGCGCGGGTGGAAGCGCGCGGCTCGCGAACTCGCCGGAGGTGCTCAATGATTGGTAGAACCTTGCCGCCGGCGAGTTGGTCCATCTCTAGCCAAGCCGACGTGGTCACAGCTCGGCGCTATGGGCTTAGGATTGCTTTGCAGTTGGGCTTCCCGGAAGCCGAGGCTACCAAGATCGCCGTGGTCATCTCTGAGCTGGGACGTAATATCTTGTTGTATGCCAAACGCGGCTTTATCAGCTTGACACCGGTCGACGACGAAAATGGCACTTTTGTCAAGATCGTGGCTGAGGACAAAGGCCCGGGCATCGAAAACGTCGAGCGTGTTCTGGCCGGTGGCTATACGACATCCAAAGGCTTGGGCCTGGGCGTTTCAGGTTCCAAGCGCTTGATGGACGAGTTCGAAATCGAATCAGAAGTCGGCGTTGGAACCAAGATCACGGCCGTCAAGCGCTTGCGCAAACGCTAACCCCCTGCAAGGAGAAGAAATGGATGTCACACAGGAGCAGAACGCCGGTCAGGCGTTCATTGAGTGGGGAGCGGCCGGGCTATCCGTGGTCAAGCACAGCGACTCGGGTGATCAGTACGTGGTCAAGGAATTCCCCCACGGTGCGGTGGCGGCTGTCGTGGATGGGCTGGGGCATGGCGAGGGCGCGGCTATCGTAGCCAAAACCGCCGCAGCTACCCTCAGTTTGCACGCGTCCGAGCCGGTGGCTATGTTGCTCAAGCGTTGCCACGAAGCCCTGCTGCGAACGCGCGGCGTGGTGATGAGCCTGGCCTCTTTCAACGCCCTGAGCGAAACGATGACCTGGCTGGGGGTGGGCAATGTGAGCGGCATACTTTTGCGCGCCGACCCCAGAGCTAACCCACCGCGCGAGATTCTGCTGGCGCGCGGGGGCGTGGTGGGCTATCGCTTGCCTACCCTGCGTTCCGACAGTTTCTCCCTTTCCCCAGGCGACACCTTGATTTTTTCTACCGACGGCATCCGCAGCGGCTTTACCCAAAACTTGGTCTTGAATGGCTCGCCGCAGGAAATCGCCGACCGCATTCTGGCCGAGTACGGGCGCGGGACGGACGATGCCTTGGCCCTGGTCGTGCGTTACGCCGGTCAGCCCCGCCTCGGACATTGAGCCGGAAAAAGTCCAAAACCTCGTCTAGAAATCGTCCCTCATTGGTAACTACTCAGCCTGGTGCATTTTTAATTACACAGAGCCTCACAGAGGGTGCACAGAGAGGCACAGAGGCTTTTTAAAAAGG
>JAFGFO010000128.1 GCA_016931085.1 Thermoflexales bacterium | reverse complement strand
CCTTTTTAAAAAGCCTCTGTGCCTCTCTGTGCACCCTCTGTGAGGCTCTGTGTAATTAAAAATGCACCAGGCTGAGTAGTTACCAATTAATAACGGCTTTTACAAACGCCCTCACCTTATCCGGGTCTTTGCGCCCCGGCCTCGCCTCGACGCCGCTGGAGACGTCCACACCCCACGGGCGCGCCGTGCGCACCGCTTCGACCACGTTGTCGCTCGTCAGTCCGCCGGCCAGCAAAAACGGCCCGTACGCCTTGGCCTGGAGCGCCAGCGTCCAATCGAAGGTGCAGCCCGTCCCGCCCATCTGGCCGCAAACGCAGGTATCGAGAAGGAAGAGATCGGGCTGGTAACGCCCCATCCCGGCCAGCGAGCTGGCGTCGTGCACGCCCAAGGCCTTGATCACGCCCAGGCCACGCTTCCGCAAGGCCTCGACCTGGTCGGGTGGTTCCGAACCGTGCAGTTGGGCATAGTCCAGGCCACACTCGGTCGCCACCTGCCACACGACATCTGGGTCCTCGTCGACAAACACGCCGGCAAATTGGGGCGAGTTGCGAGTTGCGAGTTGTGCCACAATATCCTGCACCTGTTCCGGCGTCACGTAACGCGGGCTTTTGGGATAAAAGTTAAAGCCCAGCAGATCGGCGCCGGCCTCGATAGCCACGCGCGCGTCTCCCGCGTTCGTGATCCCGCATATCTTTACCTTGACCATCGCTTCTCCCATCTTTCTCTATCTGAGCTCTCTATCTCTATCTGATTCCCCAGCCTGCACCAGCTCTCTCACCTTCTCGGCCACGTCAGGGGCCGTGACCAGCGCCTCGCCCACCAGGGCCGCGTCGGCCTCCATCTCCGCCAGGCGGCGCACGTCGAGCGCGTTGTGCACACCGCTCTCGCCGACAGCGACCGCGCCATCAGGCAGCCGGGGACGCAGCCGCTCAAAAGTGGCCAGATCCACACTGAAATCGCGCAGGTTGCGACTGTTGATGCCGACGATGCTTGGCCCCCTACCCAACTGGCGCAGCCGGTTCAGCTCCTGCTCGTCGTGCACTTCTACCAGGGCAGACAGACCTAGCTGGTGCGTCAACTCCAGCAGGCTGGCCAGTTCGCTGTCCGAGAGGATGGCGACGATGAGCAGCAGCGCGTCAGCGCCAAACGCCCGCGTCTCGTAAACCTGGTAGGGGTCAAAGATAAAGTCCTTGCGCAGCACGGGCACAGCCAGGCCATCCTCGCTCAGGGCCATCTTGATGCCGTCCAGGTAGGCCAGCCGCCCTTGAAAAAAATGGCTGTCGGTCAACACCGAAATGGCTGCCGCGCCGCACGCGGCGTAGGTCAAGGCCAGGCGCAGCGGGTCGAAATCGGCGCAGAGAAGGCCCTTGGAGGGCGAAGCGCGCTTGACCTCGGCGATCAGCCCTACGCCGGCCCGCCGCAAAGCGGCTGCCATGTCGAGCGACGGGGGACGGTCCGCGGCGTGCGCCTGGAGGGTGGCCAGGGGGATGGCGCGGCGGCGCTTGTCCAGCTCTATTCGCTTATAGGCCAGGATATCGTCTAAAATCATACTATCCACGAATTCACGCGAATCTTCACTAATCTTATTATTCGTGTAGATTAGCGTAGATTCGCGGATGAATATTAGTGCGCCGCGCGGGTCGTAAAAGCCACCAGGCGATCCAGCTTGGCGCGGGCCGCTCCCGAATCGATGCTCTGCGCGCCCAGGGCCAGTCCCGCGCGCATGTCGGGCGCCAGGCCGCCGGCCAGGAGGCAGGCCGCCGCGTTGAGCAGCACCACGTCCCGCCGTGGGCCACTCTCGCCGTCCAGGATAGCGCGGACGATAGCGGCGTTGGCGTCCGCCTCGCCGCCAGCCAGGTCGGCCAGGGAGGCGCGGGGCAGGCCCAGCTCGGCCGGGTCCAGCTCAAAGGTGCGCACCTGCCCATCCCGCAGTTGAGAAAGCCGGTTGGGGCCGGTGGTGGACAGCTCGTCCAGCCCATCGGCGCCGTGGACCACAAAGGCAGCCCGCGAACCCAGCCCAGCCAGGACCTTGGCCAGCATCTCGGTGAGTGCCCCGTCGTAGACGCCCATCACCTGCACCTGCGCCCCGGCCGGATTGGTGAGTGGTCCCAGGATATTGAACACCGTGCGCACCGCCATCTCGCGGCGGGGGCCGATGGCGTGCTTCATGGCCGGGTGCAGCTTGGGAGCGAAAAGAAAGCCCATGCCCACCTCTTCGATGCAAGCGGCCGTCTCTTCCGGCGGCAGGTCGAGGTTGACTCCCAGCGCGCCCAGCACGTCAGCGCTGCCGCAGCGGCTGGACACCGAGCGGTTGCCGTGCTTGGCCACCGCCAGCCCGGCCCCGGCCACGACGAAGGCGGCCGCCGTGGAAATGTTGAAGGTGCTGACGCCGTCGCCGCCGGTGCCGCAGGTGTCCACCAGCAGCTCGCAGCGTGGGCGGACGGGGATGGCGTTGCGGCGCATGGCGCGGGCGAAGCCGGTCACCTCGGCCACGGTTTCGCCCTTCATGCGAAGCGCGATGAGCAGCCCGCCGATCTGGGCCGGGGTGGCCTGGCCGGTCATGATCTGCTCCATGACGGCCTCGGCCTGTTCCTCGTCGAGGTCGTGTTTGCCAATCACGTGAGCTAAAGCTGTTTTGATCTCCATAGTTACCTCCTCATCCGGCCAAGCCGGAGCTGAAAGAAAAAACCACACAGGACTCTAAGGGCACGAAGGACATCCATTTCCCATTGATCTTCGTGCCCTTCGTGGTTAACCCACGATAAAGTTTTTCAACAATTGTTTGCCTTCGGCGGTCAAGATCGACTCGGGGTGGAATTGCACCCCGAAGGTGGGGAAGTGGCGATGAGACAGTCCCATCACCTCCCCCTCGGCCGTAAAGGCCGTGACTTTGAGCTCGGGCGGCAGCGGCTCCTCCACGATGAGCGAGTGATAGCGCGTGGCGGTAAAGGCGTGGGGCAGGTTGGCGAAAATGCCGTGCCCGGTGTGGTAGATGGTCGAGGTCTTGCCGTGCATCAGGCGCGGCGCCAGGCCGACCTTGCCCCCAAAGACCTGGGCGATACATTGGTGACCCAGGCACACGCCCAGGATCGGCACATGCTGGTAAAAATGCCGGATCACCTCGATGGAGATACCACCATCTTCGGGGCGGCCTGGTCCTGGCGAGATCACGATATGCGAAGGCGCGAGCGCCTCCAGCTCCGCCAGTGTCACCCGGTCATTGCGATAAACAAGCAGCTTGGCCCCCAGCTCGCCCAGGTACTGGACCAGGTTATACGTAAAGGAATCGTAATTGTCGATCACGATCATCATGATACACCTTCCTCTAAAACTCGCCTCGTTCTGCCACGTCCACCGCTTCCGCCAGCGCCCTGGCCTTGTTCATCGACTCCTGGTATTCACAGGTGGGGTCCGAATCGGCCACGACGCCTCCACCGGCCTGGACATAAGCCACGCCAGCCTGCATCACGATGGTCCGGATGGCGATGCAGGTATCCATGTTGCCCGAGTAGCTAAAATAACCCACCGCGCCGGCGTACGGTCCGCGCCGCTCGCCTTCCAGCTCGGCGATGATCTCCATCGCGCGCACCTTGGGCGCGCCCGAAACGGTGCCGGCGGGGAAAGTGGCCCGCATCAGGTCAAAAGCGTTCAAGTCCGGCCGCAGCTCGCCGTGCACGTTGGAAACGATGTGCATCACGTGTGAATAGTACTCGATCGTCATCATCTCCGACACCTGCACGCTGCCGTAGCGGCAGACGCGGCCCAGGTCATTGCGGCCCAGGTCGACCAACATCACGTGCTCGGCGCGTTCCTTGGGGTCAGCCAGCAATTCCTCGGCCAGGGCGGCGTCCTCGGTGGCGTCTGCGCCGCGCCGGCGTGTGCCGGCGATCGGGCGCACCGATGCCCGGCGACCCTCCAACTGCACCAGCACTTCTGGCGACGAGCCGATCAGGCGCAGGTCGTCCGGCAGCTCCAAGTAAAACATGTAGGGCGATGGGTTCAGCATGCGCAGTGCGCGATAGATACTGAAGGGGTGGGCGTTGGTGCGCCGCGAGAGTCGCTGCGAAGGCACCACCTGAAAAATATCGCCGGCGCGGATGTATTCCTTGGCGCGCCTCACCATCGCCTCGTAGCTGGCCTGCTCGACATTCGACGTCCACTCGTCGCCCAGTGCCCCCTCTCTCTCCATCTCGGCCAGGCTCAGAGGCTGGCGCAGCCGGGCGATGGTGGCCTCGATGGTCTGCACTGCGGCCTGGTAAGCGGCTGCCGGGTCGCCGTCGACGTGCGCGTTGACGATGATCAGCATCTGGTGCTTGACGTGATCGAACACGACCAGGTTGTCGGCGAACATAAAGATCGCGTCGGGCAAAGCCAAGCCAGGCCGGGGGGCCTCCGGCACGCGCTCGAAGAAACGCGTCGCGTCGTAGCCCATGTAGCCCACCATTCCCCCGCAAAAGCGAGGCAGGCGTTCCATGGATGCCTGCCGGTAACGGGCCAAGATCGCCTGGGCGGCTGCCAGCGGATCGCCGCCCGCCGCTTCCACCTGCCCAAGCTCCTCACCCTGCAAACTGACCTGCCCCTCGCGCGCCGTCAGAATCGTTCTCGGCTCAAAGCCCAGGAAAGAATAGCGGCCCAATTGCTCGCCTTTCCTGACACTTTCCAGCAGAAAGGACGCGGCGCCATCAAGAGATGCAGCGCCATCAAGAGATGGCGTGCCATTAAGAAATGGGGGGCCATCAAGAGATGCGGCGCCATCAAGAGATGCAGCGCCATCAAGAGATGGCGTGCCATTAAGAAATGGGGGGCCATTTCTTAATGGCGCCCGCAGCTTGAGATAGACCGAGACCGGCGTCTCCAAATCAGCCGGCAGCTCGCGCCAGATCGGAATCACGTTATAGTCCTGCGCCAGTTTCTTGACCTCGTCCAAGCTCGGATGATACATCGCTCGTTCTCCTTTAACAAAAAACAGGCCCGTCCCTCAAGGGACGGGCCTGTCGACCCGTGGTGCCACCCTCTTGGTCGCCATCTTCGAACGTTATGGCGGCCTGGCGCTGCAACAAAAAACCGCGACGAGTGTAAAACCCTTCGCGGTGCACAGCCACACACTCAGCAGGTACGGGACTCGGGCCTATAAGACTAGGCTTCCGTCCGATACCCTCACCCTTTAACGGGGGTGAAGCGGCTCAGGCTACTGATACGCCATTTCTTAATGGCGCGCCATTATCTTAATGGCACGTTCGCCCTACAACTCCTGGGACCATTCGGCGTCCCTGTAAGGGCCAGGCTCTCACCGTCCCTGGCTCTCTGGGCCTCCTGGGAGGCGCTTACTCTTCCCATTCACCGTCTTTAGATATTGGTGCCTTTATAACACAACTCGCCGATTTTGTCAAATGCACCTCCTTCAGTCAGAGCCTGCTTGACTGTGAGAAAATCTAGTGTATAATTTCCCCATCCGCTTTTGGAACTTTCATGACGAGTTTGCTGTCACCTGGAATCATCATGTCGGCCTTGATGGCCACTCTCTGTGGCGCAGCGTTTCACGTCTGGCGCGGCGGCGGGTATGCCAGGCTGCTGCTTTACTTGTTAGCGGCCTGGGCCGGCTTTGCCCTGGGCCAACTGGCAGCATGGCTGTCCGGCTGGCAGTTCGTCGTAATCGGCCAGGTTCACCTGCTCGCAGGGATCGTTGGCTGCCTGGTTTTGCTGGTCTTGACGAGCTGGCTCAAGTTGGCATAGGAAAATTCGACTGATGGCCTTTAGACGCGCGTTTGAACGCTGGCACCTGTTATTTCTTATAAGCGGCCTGGGGCTTTTCTTCGAGTTGGCCGTCGTTCGGTGGATCGCAGGCGAGGTACGGCTCTTTTCGTATTTTAAAAACCTGCCCTTGCTGTCAGCTTTTCTCGGACTGGCGATTGGCTTCGCCCTGGCCGGCAAGGGCCGCGACTACCGGCCGGCCTTTGCGCCGCTGCTGGCTTTGTGCCTAGTCCTGGTGCTCACCGTAGGCCACTTTAGCTCTCCCAACGTCCTGGTCTATCCTAGCATCGGTGACGAGCTGTTGTGGAATGCATGGACATTCCCTTATTGGGTGGCCTTGATTGCTTTTCTGGGCATGGTGCTCATCTTTTTCCTGGCGACCATGTTTCTGTTCATACCACTAGGGCAAGCCACCGGCGAGGAGATGAACCGCCACGCACCAGTGCCAGCCTACATTGTCAACCTGCTGGCCAGCCTGGCCGGCACGTGGGCGTTTGCCCTCTTGTCTTACCTTCAAACTCCGCCCATGGTCTGGTTTGGCCTGGGTTTGCTTGGGGTTGGATTCTACCTGCACACCAGGCAAGCTCTATCGCGGACCAGCCTGGCCATCTTTGCCGTGGGGACGGTTGCTTTGGGTCTATCTGGCTGGGGGGAATTCTGGTCGCCGTACCAACGGCTGGCTACCACCGAGATGCTTGTCACGCGTAACAGCGATGGTAAAACAGTCAAAGCCGGCTATACCCTAAACATCCAACAGGTTTTTTACCAATATGCCGTCGACCTGTCGCCCGAGTTCGTGGCCGACATCCCCGGCTGGCAAGACATGGCTTTTATGTACAACTTGCCCTACCGCCTGAGGCCTGACGGAGGACAAGTTTTGATTCTCGGCGCCGGCATGGGCAATGACGTGGCGGCCGCCTTACGCAACGACGCCGCACGCGTGGACGCGGTCGAAATCGACCCGGCCATCATGACCTTAGGCCGCCGGCTGCATCCCGAGCGCCCCTACGACGACCCGCGCGTCAAGCTGATCGTTGACGATGCCCGCTCCTTTCTCAAAAAGAACTCTGACCGCTATGACATCATCGCCTTTGGCTTGCTAGACTCGCACACGCTGCTTTCTGGCCTGTCCAGCGTCCGGCTAGATTCGTACGTCTACACCATCGAGAGCTTCCAGCAGGCGCGGGATCACCTGGCCGAGGACGGTGTAGTAGTGGTGGCTTTTGCCACAGCAACGCCCTGGATTGAGGAGCGCCTGGGTCAAATGTTGATTCAGGTATTCGACCCCGACCAGGTATTTGTCCAGCGGGGGACGTCTGAAACGTCTGTTCTCACCACCTTTGTGGCCGGCCAGATTCCGTCAGACAAGCTGGCCGAAGCCCAGTTGTCCCCTTGGCGGCCTGACCCTGCCTCAATCAACATGCCATTGGGCACCGATGACTGGCCCTATCTCTACCTGCGAACTCGCAAAATTCCCGATGCCTACTGGCAAGCCTTGCTGCTCATTGGCCTGGCCTATTTCGTCCTGATCATGCGCTCTTTCCCTGAAGCGAGAAGCCCCAACTGGCACTTTTGGCTCCTTGGCGCGGCTTTCCTGCTCATCGAGTTCAAGAGCATTAGCGAGTTAGCCCTGCTGTTTGGCGCCACCTGGCTCGTCAACGTCCTGGCTATTTCGGGCGTGCTGCTGATGGCCCTAGCAGCCAATCTATTGGTGCTGTGGCGCCCACGTGTCAACCTGCGCCTGGCTTATGGCCTGCTGTTTGCTAGCCTGGCCTTGGCCTACGTCTTTCCCCTAGCCTGGCTGATCGGCCTCCCTCCCCTTGTCCGCGCCCTGGCCAGCATGGTCCTGCTTTCCCTGCCGCTTTTCTTTGCCGGCTTGATCTTTTCAGAATCGCTGCGCCAGGCCGGCGAGGCGGCTGGGCCGTTGGCGTCAAACCTGGGCGGCTCGGTAGCGGGCGGCATCCTGGAATATGGCTCGATTTGGTGGGGCATCAAGAGCCTGTACGTGATCGCCGCCGTCACCTATGCCGGCGCCCTGCTGGCTTTCTTGACACAAAGAAAACGCTGAGGCCGGTGAGCAAGCTGCGAAAAACGGAGCGTGTGGTATAATGGGATTTAGGCTTTCAGCCTAAATCCTTGCAGAACACGCAGGAGGTAAAAAATATGTCAAGCCAAGCGCCAACCCAACGTCAGGCAGCGCCCCCGCAAGCCGGGGTACTCAAAGGCCCGCCGGCTCAAGCTTCGACCCTCGGCGCAGGCGCGTTCAACCCGCCCGTATCGCGCAACGTCGAGGACACAGGTCTGAGCATGGGACTGCTGATCGACCTGGTTCTCAAAGTCATGTACTTTGAGGGTTACCTGTCAGGTGCGGATATCGCTGACCGGCTCAAGCTGCCGTTTGGCGGCGTGATCGACCGGGTGCTGGAATTCATCAAGCGCGAGCGGATGTGCGAAGTGCGCGGCTCGGGCGGCATCGGTGAAAAGGCCTACCAATACACAATCACCGAAAAGGGCAGCGACAAGGCCCGCGAGGCGTTGGAACGCAGCACGTATACCGACGCCGCTCCCGTCTCGCTCCAGGCCTATAACCAGGCCATCCTCAAGCAATCGGTCAAGAGCACGGCCGTCACGCACCGCATCATGCGCCAGGCCCTGTCGCACATGGTCATCAGCGACGAGGTGCTCAGCCGGGTCGGCCCGGCCGTCAACTCGCGCAAGTCCATCTTCCTGTTTGGCCCGCCCGGCAACGGCAAGACAGCCATCTCCGAGGCGGTGGGCCGCGTGGTGCTGGGCGAGGACATGTTGATCCCTTACGCGGTCGAGATCGAGGGGCAAATCATCAAAATATACGACCAGGTCAACCACCAGATCGTGCCCGAAGCGGCCGACACCGACGGCAGCGCCCAGACCAAGCTCAAGCCGCGCGACCAGCGCTGGCTCAAGATTCGCCGGCCTGTCATCATCGTCGGGGGCGAGCTGACGTTGGAAACGCTCGACCTGGTCTATGATCCAGCCAACAAGTTCTACGAGGCACCCTTCCAGATGAAGGCCAACGGCGGCATGTTCCTGATCGACGACTTTGGCCGCCAACAAGTCAGCCCGAAGAACCTGCTCAATCGCTGGATCGTACCATTGGAAAAGCGCATGGACTTTCTCACCCTGCACACCGGGCGCAAGATCGAAATCCCCTTCGACGTCATGATCGTCTTTTCCACCAACCTGGCCCCCAAGGACCTGGTCGACGAAGCCTTCCTGCGCCGCATCCGGCACAAGATCGAAATTGGCAATCCCAGCTTTGAAGAATTCCGCGAGATTTTCAAGCGCGTCTGCCAGGCCAAGGGCGTGCCTTACGACGAGAACGGCTTTCTGTACCTGGCCAAGACGCACTATCACGAGGCCAAGCGGCCCTGGCGCGCGGTGCACCCGCGCGATCTGATCGACCAACTGCTCGACATCGCTGCCTACTTGAACATGCCGTCCACCATGTCCAAGGATCTGATCGACCGGGCCTGTGCGGCCTACTTTGTGAAACTCGATCAATAAGGCGTGATCGATTCCTTCTACGTCAAACAGCCGTTAAACTTGGCCCACCGTGGTGCGCGCCGCGTCGCGCCGCCCAACACCTTGGCAGCCTTTGTGCGCGCCCTCGAGCTTGGCGCGGACGGGGTCGAGTTGGACGTACACCTGAGCGCGGACGGAGTGCCGGTCGTCATTCACGACTTTAGCCTGGAGGCCACAACGGATGGGCACGGCCCCGTCAGCAGCAAGACCTTGGCCGAGCTGAAGGAACTGGACGCCGGCAGCGCGTTTGACCCCGCCTTCGCCGGCGAGCGCATCCCTACCCTGGAAGAAGTCTTTGAGGCCATCGGCCAGCTTGCCTTGATCAATATCGAGCTCAAGGCGCTCGGGCCGCTGGGAGGGGGATTAGAGAGGGCGGTGGCGGGGTTGGTGCAAAAGCACGGGCTGGAAAAACGCGTCCTCTGCTCGTCATTCAATCCCTTTGCCCTACGTCGCATCAAGCGATTGCTGCCGCACGTGCCGGCCGGCTTGCTGTACGCGCCTGATGTGCCATTCTACCAGCGCCGGGCGTGGCTGGCGCCGCTCTGCCCACACGAGGCGCGCCACCCGCATTACACCATGCTCACACCATCCAGCTTGCAGGCCCTGCGCCGGCGCGGCTACCGCGTCAACGTCTGGACTGTGAACGACCCGGCCGACATGCGCCGCATGATCGAGATGGGCGTCGACGCCATCATCACCGATCGCCCAGACACCTTAGCCCACATCTTGCGCGACCAATAATTAATAATTAACAGTTAATAATTAACAATTAACAATTAATGACTCTCCTCCTGCGTCTCTTTTTCCTCCTGCTCTATAACCAACTGGCCTGGCTCTATGACAGCATAGCCTGGCTGGTATCTTTTGGGCATTGGCGTCACTGGGGGCAAGCCGCGCTGCCTCACCTGCGCGGGCAGCGTGTCCTGGAACTGGCCCACGGGCCGGGGCATTTGCTCGTCGCTATGCGGCGCAGCGGCCGGTGCCCGCTGGGCTTGGATTTGTCACCCGCCATGGGCCGCCTGGCCAGTGCGCGCCTGCGCCGGAGTGGATTGGCCGTGCCGCTGGTGCGCGCCCGTGCCCAGGCGCTGCCTTTTCGCGCTGGCGCCTTCGACTCGGTGGTGAGCACCTTTCCCACGGAATTCATCCTCGACCCGGCCACGCTGGACGAGGCAGCACGTGTCTTGGGCGAGGGAGGGCGGCTGGTGATCGTGCCGGGCGTGGCCTTTGACAGCCACAGCCGACCCTATCGTTTCCTAAAATGGCTGTACCGCGTCACGGGCCAAGCAGCCTGGCCGCCGTCCGAGTTCCGCCTGGCCCACTCCGGCTTGGCGTGGTCATTCCTCCAGCAGCCGAGCGGCGCGGTGAACGTGCACGTCATTATAGCTGAAAGAATAATGGATTTCGCCCTGAGCGAAACTCGTTATTCTTGATAATAGCCCTGGACAGTGTCCTTGTGCGACAGGATCAAGTCGGCCTTGGCAGGGAAAGGTCCAGGCATGGGGATCATTGGGTACACAGCCACATCGGTCAACACAAAGAACTGCCCAACCAGCACGTCAAAAACATCTGGCAGGCGCGTATCAGCGCCCAGGTGAATGTTACCCCGGCAAACCAGTTGAGGCAAGTGAATGATCAGCGGCTCGGCGCGCTTGAACACCTGGACGCTTTTGCGTCCGGCCTCGTCGTCTACGTAGAGCGCGCAAATCTCTGGTTTTCTGATGGTCACTACGCGACGCTTGGCCGGCTTGAACTTGCCGCCCAGGTCGTATACTGTGGCATCCACAAAGGCTAGGCTGCCCCGTTTCGCGTCGTTCAAAAAATCCAGTATGGAGCCCATAGGCTCCATAGTGCCATGGATCAACAATGCCGGTGTCAAAACCTGCACCGGGTAATGCGAGATAATAGCCTCTAGCATATCCACCTCCTGGAGTAGAGCGTTTCAGGGTTCCCTTGCCTACCCACCAGGGTAGGCGAGTTTCAGGTCAATCTGGTGTTGTAGCCACTCTATTCATTGTACGTCAAATTGCGTTCCAAGTCAAAAGCAATTGACACCCAGGGCAGCCTGCACTATAATGATCAGCAATCAAGGAGATTGACTGATGGGAGAACAATCTGCTGCCTATCTGCGCCTGCTCGAGCGAGTCGTGTCGGCCGCGCGGCGCGCGCGCGCGCAACTGGGGCAGGATCAGCCGGCCGGCGAGTACACCCGTGCGCTGGGTGAAGCGTTGTGCGACGACAACCTGGCCTTTGCCGAGGTTCAGCCTGGAACGGTGGTAGTCGAAAAGGCAGTGGCCGCCAACCTGGGCAGCAACCCCGACGAGCTGCGCGCCTATCTCGCCTCGTCGGGATTGGCGGCCGGGGTGTGGTTGGATTTCGGGCGAGAGGTGTTGGGCGTGGAACGTGTGTGGCGACAAACGGGAGTCTTGCCACCAGCCTATCCCATCTTTCCCGAAGCGTCGGTTTTGGTGGCGGTGATGACTCGCCGGCGTGATTTCGAGCTGGCCCGCGACGAGGGCTGGTATCGCATCCCGGTGCGCAGCGCGCCGAAATTCTTCCCGCCCGATTACCTGGCCTTTTACTTCACCAAGGCTTTTCGCGAGCATGCTTTTTCGGTGTGCTACTATGCCCCCGTGCGCGGGCACGAGCTGCTCACGCGGCGCGACCTGCTGCCCGCCGAGCCTGACCACCCCCGCGCCGGGCAGCGCTACTACAAGGTCCAACTAAGCCCACTGATTCGACGCGAGCCGCCGATCGTCAGCGTCAACTGGCGACGGATCAGCTTTATCCTCACCAACGGCAGGCGCTTTACGGACGCTACCGAGATCAACGAACTGGTGCTCGGCCCCAAGGAGCACGACATTCTATGGCGAGCATTGAAAGAGTGTGGGCTGCACGCCGAGCGCAATTACGTCATCCGCGACGAGCAAGCCCTGTACAAAGCTGACTTGGCCGTGCTGTGCCAGGACGGGGCGGTGGGCATTCTGTGCAGCGAGGCGCCGGCGCCAAAGCCGGCAGCTCAACGAGGCCGGCGGCCCGGCGGCCCCTGGCTGCACTTTACGCCCGAGCAGGTCGAATCCGGTCTCGAGGAATGCCTGGCAGCAGTGCAAGAGGCCGCCGGACAATTGGGTGGAGCAAGCGTTACTCAGGAGCCAAGTTTTTCTTAAAAACTTGCTTCCTGACCCGTTGTGTGCTTTTGCACATAAGAAAGGCAGCAGTAAATGAGCACTGTGAACCGTTTACAGGCACGTCAAGAAGCCATTCAAGTGGCGCGGGCCGAAATCGAGCTCAAGCCGGTCTACCTGGATACCGAAACGACCGGGCTGGAGAGCAACGACGAGATCGTGGATATCTGTGTCCTGGATCACGACGGCGCGGTGTTGGTGGACTCGCTGGTGAACCCCCAGCGCAAGATTCCGCGCGATGCCATGCGTATCCACGGCATCACCGACCAGATGGTCAAGAATGCCCCGAGCTGGGCAGACATCTGGCCGGAGGTAGAAGCAGCGTTGGTCGGCCGGCGGGTGGCGATCTATAACGCCGAATTTGACGTGCGGATGATGCGCCAATCGCACCAAAAATACCGGATGCACTGGGGGCTGAGAGACACCAGCTACGTGTGCATCATGAAGCTGTACGCCCAATTCTGTGGCGAGTGGAACTATAGCTATAGCTCGTGGCGGTGGCAAAAGTTGGAAACGGCCGGCCGGCAGTGCCGGATCGCGCTGCCCAACGCACACCGCGCCAGGGCCGATACGCTGCTGGCGCGCGAGGTACTGCGCTACATGGCCGCTTTTGACTTCAGATAGATGGGGGCTGGGTACAGGACCACAATTGCCTCTTGACAAACTCGTGTGCTTTTAGTATAATCTAGTAAAGATTTAGTAAAACTTCCCGACAAAAAACAACCGCTCTATTCTAAGGAGATCCCAATGAGTTCACTAACGATCCTGGGGGCGGCACTGCCCAATATCCCCTGGGAAGATCGGCCCGCCGACTGTACTGACGTTGTCTGGCGCTACTCGCGCAACCCCATCATCCCGAACGACTTGCTGCCCGTTTCCAACAGCATTTTCAACAGTGCTGTCGTCCCCTTCCAGGACAGCTTTGCCGGTGTCTTTCGCATAGATCACAAGACACGCGACATGACCCTACACAGCGGCAAAAGCAAGGACGGGATCACGTGGGAGCTTAGCCCTGATACCATCGCCTTCGTGTGCGACGATCCAGAGATTGGCAAGTGCGAATATCGTTACGATCCGCGCGTGTGCTGGCTGGAGGATCGCTACTATGTCACGTGGTGCAACGGCTACCACGGCCCCACTATCGGCGTGGGCTACACTTACGACTTTGAGACTTTTTACCAACTGGAGAACGCCTTTCTACCCTACAACCGCAACGGCGTCCTGTTCCCGCGCAAGATCAACGGCAAGTACGCCATGCTCAGCCGGCCCAGCGACACCGGGCACACTCCCTTTGGCGACATGTTTTACAGCGAAAGCCCTGACATGATCCACTGGGGTCACCATCGCTTCGTGATGAAACCATCTGGCGGATGGCAGGCCACCAAGGTTGGAGCAGGACCTACGCCGATCGAGACCAGCGAGGGCTGGCTGATGATCTATCACGGTGTACTGACCTCGTGCAACGGTTTTGTGTACAGCTTTAGCGCGGCGCTGCTCGATCTGGAGCAGCCCTGGAAAGTGATCTATCGGGCGGCCCCCTACCTGCTTGCGCCGAAAGCGCTCTACGAGCGGACGGGGGACGTGCCCAACGTGGCCTTCCCGTGCGCGGCCCTGATCGACGCTCCCACGGGTCGGCTGGCTATTTACTACGGTGGGGCGGACACGGTGGTGTGCCTGGCCTTTGCCTATGTGGACGAAATGATCCAGTTCGTCAAAACCCACGCCCTCCGCTAAAGGGGCTATCGGAATAGAACACGTGAGATACGCTCTACACCAACAACGAAAATTTTTTCACCGCGAAGGCGCAAAGGACGCCAAGTCTTTTGATTTCTTCTTTGCGCTCGCCAATCCCCGCGGGGGATTGGATGCGTCTTGGCGGTTATTTTCGAAGTAGTGCCAGTTATCCACAAGAGCTTTGCCCTCCCCTTCTGAGGAGAAGGGGGAGGGTGAATGAGTATTCATGGCGATCATAGACAAGCACGACTGGCCTCAACGCATCGAGCGCGAGCTGCGCGGCAACATCCTGCCGTTCTGGGTCGCCCACACGGTCGACGCGCAGAACGGCGGTTTTTACGGCGCGCTCAGCAATGACTTGCGCGTGCTCAACGACGTGCCGCGCTCGGCCGTCGTGTGCGCCCGCGTGCTGTGGACCTACGCCGCGGCCTATCGCCTGTACGGGGATCCAGCCTACCTACGCATGAGCCGCCACGCCTACGACTACTTGACCCACGCCTTCTGGGACGGCGACTATGGCGGCGTATACTGGGCCGTCGATGCCGCCGGGCGGCCCGTCAACGATCGCAAGCATACCTACGCCCAGGCCTTTTCTGTGTATGGGCTGGCCGAATACTATCGCGCGACCGGGGAAGCTGAGAGCCTGGAGCTGGCGCAGCAGATCTTCCACCTGATCGAACGGCACAGCTTTGACGCGATCAACCTGGGCAACATCGAGTGCCGGGGGAGGGCCTGGGAGGCGGTGGACGATATGCGCTTGAGCCACCACGAGCCCAACTGCCGCAAGTCCATGAACACCCTGCTGCACGTGATGGAAGCTTACCGCAACCTGCTGCGCGTTTGGGACGTGGACGAGCTGAGGGTCAAGCTGGCCGGGCTGGTCGGCGTCTTCCTGGAGCGTGTCATCGATCCCCACACCCACCACTTGCGGCTGTTCTTCGACGACGAGTGGCGCCCGCAGCCGCCGGCGATCACCTCTTTCGGACACGACATCGAGGCCAGTTGGCTGCTGGTCGAGGCGGCCGAGGTGATGGGGAATAGCACGCTGGGCTGGGCGCGTGACGTGGCCGTCCGCATGGCCGACACCACCTATCGTGAGGCACTCGAGCCTGGCGGGGGCGTCGCGTACGAGGTACACGAGGGACGGCGCAACGACGACAGGCACTGGTGGGTGCACGCCGAGGCCGTGGTTGGCCTGTACAACGCTTACCAGCTCTCGGAGCGCGAGGAATTTGCCCTGGCCGCTCACACCTGCTGGGAGTACATCGAGCGCCACTTTGTGGATCGCACTCACGGAGACTGGTTCAAGATATTGGACAGCCAGGGCAGGCCGTACGATCATCACAAGATCGGTCCTTGGGAATGCCCCTATCACCACGCGCGAGCGTGTTTCGAAATGCTGGGGAGGTTGAAAGGCTAAAGGAGGTGGACAGCGAGAAAGCCCCATGTGCGCCATTCTGTGTGATCTATGTCAAATAATTTTACTAGCAGGCTGTCGGAGAGACACCCGTAGGGCAGGTTTCCATACCTGCCACAGGTGCAGCGGCTATCCGCAGGACGCCTTTGGCGTAGAAAGCCGCCCTACAAAACGCTCTCTCCGACAGGCTCCTAGGAGGTAAAAAATGAAGCTACACAATCGTTCTCTAACTTTGCTAGCCCTCACGCTGCTGATGGGGCTGGTCTTGATCACCCTCAGCGTATACGCCAGCTCGTCTTCCACGGCCAGCCCGGCCGCCGAGACCGTCTTGTTCTCTTTTGAAGACGGCGTGCAGGGTTGGCAAGCTGCCGGGTGGGCAGGCGATGCCCCGGGCAGCATCACGCAGACCTTAGAACACGCCACGGACGGCCTCGCCTCGCTGCGCCTGGACTTTGACCGCAACAACGAGTACAAGACCGCCTATTACGTCGAGCTGGGCGAATTGGATTGGTCGACCGCCAAGTTCCTGCGCTTTGACCTTTGGAAACAGGGGCAGCCAACACGTATCGCTATCGCCGTGCAGACCGGTGATAGCTGGACCTGGCAGCAATCCGCCGAAAAGGAGCTGGTGGATGGCGCCAACGTGGTCCAATTTGATTTGACGGCTGTCGCCGATTGGAGCAGCCCTTTGAGCGAGTTGAACCAGGTTCGGCGCCTGGTCATCATGCTGCTCCCGACCGAAAACGGGGCCGGCTCGGCCTACCTGGACTATGTGCGGCTGACGGACGGCTGCGAAATACTGTCGTCCTTCGAGACCGGCGCCGAGGGTTGGGGCCTTGGCGGCTTTAGCGACAGCAGCGCCACCGGCGTCGTGCCGGTTCAGTTGCACGCGACGGATGGCATCACGGCCGCCCGCCTCGATTACGGTCCGGGCAAATACAAGGCGACCTACGTGATGACCTACAGCGCGCCGGTCGATTTGTCCGACCGCAGATGCATACGCTTCGACCTGTGGAAAGAGGGTGATGGGGTGCCCAAGAACGCGGCCGCCGTCATCCTGACCGAGCCCGAGAGTGGGACTGACTGGGACTATCACCAGGCCCAGATCGCGCCCCTGCAAGCCGGCGCCAACACGCTCGAGTTCGACCTGACCAGGGAATATTGGGAAAGCGTGCACACCGGTTGGGGAGGCAACGCGAATGGGCCAATCCACGCCATCACCGAGGTGCACGCGATCGGTTTGGCATTGATCATTGAAAGCCCCATCGAGGGCGGCTCGGTTTACCTGGACAACGTTCGCTTCTGCGACACCCCGCTGACCCAGCCCGCGCCGACGCCCGGCCCGACCCTGCCGCCCGACCTGCCGCCGCTGCCCGCCCCACCCGCCCCACCGCCGCCCGCCCCACGCAGCGCGTTCGTCGGGACAGCCGGCACCCAGTTCGCCGTGGACGGCCACACCTTCCGCTACGCCGGCACCAACACCTACTACATGATGTACAAATCCGACTATGCCATCGACCACGTCTACGATGCCATGGAGGAAATGGGACTGCGCGTGCTGCGCTCGTGGGCCTTCCTGGATTACGGCTCGTTGAAAGACGGCAGCGTGACCGTCCGCAGCGTCCATGTGCCGCACGAGAGCTACTATTACCAATACTGGGATCTCGACACCAACTCGATCCAATACAACGACGCGGCGCTGCGGCAGTTGGACTATGCCGTCGACCAGGCCGGCCAGCGCGGCCTCAAGCTGATCATGGTCCTGACCAACAACTGGGCCGATTTCGGCGGCATGGACCAGTACGTGCTGTGGCACGGGGGTGAGTACCACGACGAGTTCTACACCGACCCGGCCATCAAGCAGACCTACAAGAATTGGGCCAGCCACCTGCTCAACCACGTCAACTCGTACAACGGCCTGGCCTACAAGGACGACCCGGCCATCATGGCCTGGGAGTTGGCCAACGAGCCGCGCTGCAAGGGCAGCGGCCCGGCACGCGGGCTGCCCGCCACCATCACCTGCACCCCGGCCACCATCACGGCCTGGATAGACGAGATGAGCGCCTACGTCAAGTCGATCGATCCCAAGCACCTGGTCGACGCCGGCGACGAAGGCTTCTTCGACCGCGACTCGACGCCTTACTATGCCAACGACTGGTTCTACAACGGCGGGGAAAACATCAGCTTTGACGCGCTGGTCGCGCTGCCGGCTATCGACTTTGGCTCATTCCACCTGTATCCCGATGGCTGGGGCAAGACGCCCGAGTGGGGCACGCGCTGGATCACCGAGCACGTCGCCGCCGCCAACGCCGTCAACAAGCCCGTCATCATGGGCGAGTTTGGCTTGAAGGACCCGGCCGCCAAGCAGACGTGGTACCCGACCTGGCTGGAGGCTTTCCACACCACGGGCGGGGCCGGCAGCAACTACTGGATGATCGCTGACATGGAAGAAATCTGGGAGAACCTGTTCTTCTTCGAGGATGGCGTGGCTGGCTGGCAAGGCTCTGGTTACAGCGACAGCGGCGATGTGGGTGTGACGCACACGCTGACCCACGCCACCAACGGCGTGGGCGCGCTGCGCCTGGATTACAACGTCGTCAGCCCGACCCAGAAAGCCACCTACATCGTCGACAACAGCAGCGGGTGGGACTATTCCGGCCACGTGTCGGTGACGCTCGACATCTGGATGGAGCAGGCCGGGCAGGTGGCGATTGCCATGTGCACTGGCAACAACTGGGTATGGCACGAGTCGCTGGCGCAGGACGTGGTCACAGGCGCCAACAGCCTCGAGTTCAGCATGACCGATCCCACCTGGAAGACTGACGATACAGGCTGGGTAAACAGCATCCCGGTCACGAACACGGACGCCGTGCGCCGCCTGGTCGTGCTGGTCTTCCCGCAAAACGACGGGCAGGGTTCAGCTTACCTGGACAACGTCCGCCTGTTCAGCCGGCGGCTCTATCCCGACTATGATGGCTTTACCGTCTACGCCGACGGCCCGGCCGCGCCCATCATCACGGCCCACGGAACGCAGATGGACGCCAACCAGACGCCGCTGGCCGACTTTTTCTCTAAAAAGGTCGAACCCCAGCCGAGCGCCGCCCTGGGCGGCGTGGTCACCTACACGCTGACCTTCACCAACCCCAACCCGGCTGCGATCTCGTCGATGGTGATCACCGACCAACTGCCGGCCCAGGTCAGCCATCCGGGCATGGTGGAAGGTACGGCCTTCCTGCCCAGCGGCGTGCTCCAGTGGGGGCCGTTCGCTGTCGCCGCCAACGACGTGGTCAGGCTCGTCTTTACGGCCACCGTAAGCAGCGACCCGGCCAGCAACGGTGTGACGGTTCTCAACACGGCCTACTACACCGCCAGCGGCTTTACGTTTGGCGGCTCGGCGCAAGCCAGCTTCATCGCCGGCACCCCGAGCTACAAACTGTTCTTGCCGCTGATTATGAAGAATAACTAAGGCCGCAAAGCATCTCGTTGCCCGCCACCGGATCCGGTGGCGGGCAACTCTCTAAGGAACAAGACGTGTACTACGGCTTCAATTTTCAATGGCTGTTTGCCTGGGCGCCGGGCCGAGAGCCGGCCCCACCTGACGAGCGCGCGCTCGATTTCCTGGCGGCGCTCGGTTTCAACTTTGTCCGCATCCCGACCGATTATCGCTTCTGGACAAAAGACTGGAAATACCTTGAGCCTGACGAGGCGCTTTTCACGCACATCGACGGCTACCTCGACGCCTGCCGCGCGCGCGGGCTGCACATGAGTCTGAATCTGCACCGCGCGCCTGGCTACTGCATCAACGCCAACCATCTCGAACGCCACAACCTCTGGCTCGATGCGATCGCCCAGGATGCCTTTGTCTATATCTGGGAAAACTTTGCCCACCGCTACAAGGGTGTGCCAGCCCAGCAGTTGAGCTTTGACCTGGTCAACGAGCCACCCGACATTGGCCAGTATGGCATGACGCGTGAAAACCACGCCGCCATCATCCGGCGCACCGTGTCGGCCATCCGCGCGGTGGATCCGGCGCGCGAGGTCGTGATCGACGGCCTCAACGGCGGCAACCTGGCCATGCCGGAATTGGCCAATTTGGGTATACTCCACAGTGGACGCGGCTACCTGCCCATGCCGGTCAGCCATTACCGGGCAAGTTGGTGGAGCGGGCATGCCGGGCTGCCGGAGCCGGTGTATCCGGGCACGCCGTGGATGGGCAGAAGCTGGGACCGCGACGTTCTGCGCGAGTTCTACCAATCGTGGCGTGATGTGGAAGCGCAGAGGACGCCCATTCACATCGGTGAAATGGGCTGTTTCAACCAGACGCCCAACGACGTCGCCCTGCGTTGGCTGGCCGATTTGCTTAGCTTGTTTGGCGAGTTTGGCTGGGGGTACGCGCTGTGGGAATTCGCCGGGCCATTTGGGATCGTCGAGCATGGTCGCGCTGGGGCGCGCTATGAAAGCGTACAAAGCTACCAAGTGGATCGCGATCTGCTGGACTTGTTACTGGAGAATCGGGTCAAGACCCTACTGCCCTGAGTTGGTGCTAGGATGAAACCTCGCCCCTACCCCAACTACAGGGTACATCCCAGAGTACAAGAGGCGAAGGATGAATGAATCGACACATAAAAAAGCACGCCCGACCATCGGGTTCATCATCGATACGACCATCTCCGGGTACCAGGCAGCCGTGTGGAACGGCGTGCTCGACACGGCCAAGGAGCGAGACGTCAACCTGCTCTGTTTCGTCGGCGGGATGCTGCTCAGCCAGGACCGTTTCGACATGCATCGCAACGTGCTGTATGCCTTGACGAGCGCGGAGCTCGTCGATGGGCTGGTGATCATGTCCGGCTCGGTAGGCACCCAGGTGGACATGGAGACGCTGAAGAGCTTTTGCGAGCGCTACCGTCCCCTGCCTATGGCCAGCATCGCTTTGCCGCTAGAAGGCATTCCGAGCATCACCCTGGACAATTACCACAGCATGCACAGCGTGGTCACCCATCTCGTCGAGGTTCACAACTACCGCCGGATCGGTTTCTACCGCAAGCACGAGGGGCATCCAGAAGCAGACGAGCGCTACCGGGCCTACACGGACGTGCTGGCCGAGCATGGCATTCCACTCGATCCCCAGCTCGTCGTGCCCGGAAGCTATTATTACGACATTGAAGAGGGGATTAGCCTGTTATTCGACGAGCGCAAGCTCCGCCCACCAGCCGACCTGGAGGCCCTGGTGGCGGTGGACGATTATACAGCCGGGCGCGTGCTGCCCGTCTTGCAGGCGCGGGGGATACGCACGCCGGACGGCCTGGCCATGGTTGGCTTTGACGACATCGAAGACAGCCGGCACATGATGCCCCCGCTCACCACGGCTCGCCAACCCCTCTACGAACAGGGCCAGCACGCCGTCGAGATGGTGTTGGCCCAATTGCGAGGCGAGCCGGTCGCCCAGCAAAAAGTCCTCCATGCCCAGTTGATCATCCGCCAATCGTGTGGCTGTCCAGACCCAATCGTCGTGCAGGCAGCCGCCGGGATCGAAGCGCCGGCCTCTCAAGCGGGAGTTGGGGCGTTCGAAGTGGCTCTCCGCGAAGAGGGGGAGAGGATCCTCTCCCAGGCAGCCCAGGCGATCACTCGCTGCGCCGATCAGGCCGCCTGCAAAGAAGGCACGCCTTCAACGACCCTGGAGTGGGCCGGGCGACTCCTGCGAGCGTTTGCCAGTGAGCTGGCAGAGGAATCGCGCGCCAGCGAGACAGGGCGAGCCGCCTTTTTGCAAGAGCTGGACAAGGTGCTGAGGCAAGCCATCGCGCACGGGAGTGAACTCAACGCGTGGCAAGACGTCGTGTCGACGCTGCGCCGCCTGATCATACCCTATCTTGGCGAGGCCGTGGTGCGGGCCAACACGCTCTGGGGGCAGGCCCGGGTGGCCATCAGCGAAATGGCGTGGCGCGTGCAGGCCTCTCGCGCCTTGCAAGCGGAGCGGCAGGCCGAGACGATGCGAAGCATCGGGGCGGCCTTGATCACCACTTTTGACGTGGGTGAATTGATGGACCTGCTGGCCAGGGATTTGCCTCGGCTGGGCATTCCAAGCTGTTATCTCGCTTTGTACCAGGATCCCCGCGAGTACAAGTACCCCGAGCCCGCCCCCGAATGGTCGCGCTTGATCCTGGCCTACAACGAGAACGGGCGAGTCGAGTTGGAGGAAGCCGGCCAGCTCTTCCCCTCGCGCCAGTTGACGCCGGTGGACCTGTGGCCCTCCAGGCAGTCCAGCTCTGCGCTCGTGCCGCTCCACTTCCGCCAGCACCAGATTGGCTTTGCCTGTTTCGAAATCGGCCCGCGAGACAGAAGCCTGTACGAGGCATTGTGCGAGCAGATCGGCAGCGCGCTAAATGGGGCGCTGCTGCTGCGCAAGCGCCAGGAGGCCGAGGCTGCTTTGCAGGAGGCTTATGCCGAGGTAGAGAAGCAAGTTCAAGAACGGACCGCCGAGCTGCAGCGCGAGATCGCCGAGCGCATCCAGGCCCAGGAAGACAACATGCGCCTGCAACAAGAGATCATCGAGACCCAAAGAGAAGCGCTGCAAGAGCTCTCCACACCCATCATCCCCGTGATGGATCGCATCATCGTGATGCCGCTGATCGGCAGCATTGATACCATGCGGGCTAAGGACATCACGCGCGCTTTGATGGGCGGCATCCGCCAACACCAGGCCAAAGTGGTCATTATAGACATCACCGGCGTGCCGATTGTGGATACCGGCGTGGCCAATCACCTGAACAAGACCATACAGACGGCGCGCCTGAAGGGAGCGCAAACCATCGTCACCGGCATGTCCGATGCCGTGGCCGAAACGATCATCGATCTGGGGATCGACTGGGCGGGCATAGAAACGTTGGCCGATCTGCGAACCGGCCTGCGGGCCGCGTTGGCCAAGATGGACATGTATATCCAATAAGAGACAGATGAAAAAGTCGATCTCACCCGGCGGTGTAATAGCCGCCCAAGGCGCTGTCCAACGAGGCATTGTTGAGCACGGCTCCAACGAGATGCACCTTGACCTTTTCCAACAGATCCTTGGCGCGTTGAGCGTGGTCACGCCGCGTCTGCCCCGCGTCGATCACCAGGAGCACCCCATCCGTCTTGGTGCCTAACACGGCCGCGTCGGTCACGGCAATCACGGGCGGCGCGTCGAACAACACCACGTCAGCCCGCGCCAGCAGCGCTTCCATGACCTGCTCCATCCGTTTCGAGCCTAACAGCTCGGCCGGGTTAGGCGGCAGCAAGCCCGACGGCAGCAGCCACAGGCCGTCCACACCTGCCACCGGCGCCAGGGGCGGGTTGGCCAGGGCCTCTGCTGCCATAAACATCGCCGTCAGCCCACGCTCGTTCGGCACGCCAAACAGCTCGTGCAGGCGAGGACGACGCAGGTCGGCGTCCACCAGCACCGTGCGCTTTTCGCCCTGCGCCATGACGACGGCCAGGTTGGCCAGCACGAGGCTTTTGCCTTCGCCCGGCGTTGCCGAGGTGACGACCAGCGTGCGCAATTGTTTGTCCAGGCTGGAAAAATACAAGTTCGTGCGCAGCGTCCGGTACGCCTCGGCCGCCGGCGAGCGCGGCTGCGTCAGTGTGATCAAGGTGTTAATGTGTTGTGTCATGTTGCCTACCTCGGAAATAAACCACCAAGGACACGAAGAACACCAAGGCTCCCCTTTGTGTCCTCTGCGCCTCTGTAGCAAATCTTCACTCCCCACCCCGCGTTCCGGCGCCGGTAGGGATCGCGCCCAAGACGGTCAAGCCCAAGCGGCGCTCCACGTCTTGGGCCGTGCGCACGATGCCCGACTCGACCCACTCCAGGCAAAAGATCACCACCCCGGCCAGCAGCAGGCCCAGGATGGTGCCGGCCGCCACGTTGAGCTTGGTCTGCGGGCGATACTGGCTGTAGACCGGGTCGTCGCCCAGGATCACATCGACGCGATCCTCTTTGCGCACCTTTTGATTTTCCTGGTCGCGCCAGATTTTGAATTCTTCTGCCCAGGTTCTGGCAATGCGGTTAGCCTGCTCGCCGTCAAAGTCTTTGACGTCGACCTGGATGACGTTCCTGTCCTCAAACGAAGCGATGATGACATTGCCCTTGAGCGCTTCAGGCGTCGTATCCAGCGGCGCCCCGCTCTGTTCAAAGCGATTCAACACCTTAGCCGCCCAAGTCTTGCTGTAGATAATCGAGACATACGCTCGCAGCAGTTGGGTGGTCGTCTGTGACAGTCCCAAATCGTTGCGGGCCGGCATGACGGTCACTTGCATGGTCGATTTGTAGACAGGCGTCTGCAGCTTGCTGAACGCAAATGCGCTGGCCGAGGTCACGACTACCAGGACGGCGATGATCCACCAGCGCTTGTACAGGATGCGAAAATAATCTGTCAGTTCCATAGTATCTCTCACACAGGAATTTTACCACAAGACGACGAAACGTAAAACGTAAGCAGCACGGGGATTCCGCACTTACCTCCCTGAAAGCTTGAAGCTTTCGGGGAGGTTGTCCCACTTGGGCGACTTGCGGAACCTCGCACACGTGACGTTTTACGCATTACGTTTTACTTTTCAAGGTCTTGGGGACTTCTCCCACGACCGTATAGCCCATCGCTTCCAGCTCGGCCCTGTCTCGCACTGCCGGGTCGAGGTAATGGGCGACGAAGGCGAGTGCCAGGCCCAGCGCCAGGCCCAGCGCCAGGCGCAGCGGCAAGTCGAGCTGGGCACGCAAGCCGGCCGGCACGCGGCCCACGGCCGGGGCATCGACCGCGCGCACGGTCGCGCCGCCCGTGCCAAGTTGCGGGAACGCCTGGGCGTTGCGCGTCTGCATCACCGTTATCGCCGCCTGGGCAATCGACTCGAGCTGAGCGGCGTCGTTCCAGGTGATGTACAGCACCGTCACGCTGCGTTGGTGGTCCGAGGCGAACGCGCCGGCCACCGAGCGTCCGAGCGCCACCCCACGCCGGCCCAGCTCTTCGTCCACCGCCGCCGCAAAGTCGCCCGTCACCGCCCAATCGCGCAGGCCGCCGGCGATGTACTCGGAGGCCAGCCAGGCCGGGTAATACTTGTCGTATAAATAAGTGCCCGTGGTTTCAGGCGGGTAACCCACCGTGAAACGCAGTCCAACCGTGAACACCTGCGCTGGAGGGCTGTAACTCGACACGCTGTACAGCAGCACGACCAGCGCTGGCAGGACCGCCAGCCACCAACGCCTTCTCAAGATGCGCCAATAGTGTGACAAGTCCATAGCTATTCTCTCGTTTCAGGTTTCAGGTTTCAGGTTCACCTGGCGCAAGTGTCAGGACGCCGCCAGCTTGTCTCGCACAAAAGCCTTTAATTTCTGCTCGAACACACTCACGTCAAAGCTGGCCGCGTGAGCGCGAATCGAGGCCGGGTCGAGCGCCAGATCGTCCAGGGCCAGCACGGCCTGCGCCAGTGCCTCGGCCGTGGGTTGGCGAAACAGCAGGCCAGTGTGTCCCTCGATCACGCTATCCAGCGCGCCGCCGCCGGCGTAGGCGATGACGGGCCGGCCGGCAGCCTGGGCCTGCAGCGGCGTGATGCCAAAATCCTCCACGCCTGGGAACAGCAGGGCCTTGCAGCGTGCCAATAAATCGGCCGCTTGCTCGTCGCCGACCCGCCCCAAGAAGGTGACGTGAGCACCGGCCATGGCCTGCAGGCGCGGCCGGTCGCGCCCGTCGCCGGCGACGACCAGGGAGCGTCCCAAGCGGCGGCAGGCCTGCACCGCCAGGTCGATCCGCTTATAAGGCACGAGCCGCGACAGGACCAGGTAAAAGTCGTCGTGGCGGGCCGCCGGCCGGAAGCGCGCCGTGTTCACCGGCGGGTGAATGATCACACTTTCTCGACGATAAAAGCGGCGGATTCGTTCCCGCACCTCGGTCGAGATGGCGATAAAATGATCCACGCGCTGAGCGGCGGCGTAATCCCAACGGCGCAGCAGGCTGACCACGGCCGGCAGGATGGCGTTGACGGCGTGGCTGAAGCCCTCGCGCTGCACGTAATCCGCCAGCAGCCACACGTAACGTGTGGGCGTGAGGCAATAGCAGATATGCGGCGTGGGCGGCTCGACGCGCACGCCGTGGCAAAAGCCGCTCTTGTTGGACAAGACCATATCATAACCCGAAAGCCGCAGCACGTCAAATGCCAGCGGGTAAAGCGGCAGATAGGGCTGGTGGTGGCGGTGAATGCCCGGCAGGCTGTCCAGCCAGGTGGTGTGAATATCCCACTGCCGGTAGCTGGGCGGCATCAGCTCTGGCGCATACATGGAGGTGTACACCGGCGCGCCGGGGTACATGCGCACCAGCGTCTCCAGCACATCCTCGGCGCCGCCCTGTTGATTGAGCCAGTCGTGAACGAGCGCTACTCGCATAGGCCAAGTGTACCATGTAAAGCGTGAAACGTAAAACGTGAATGTCCCTCGACGGTTCACCTGGGTTCAAAACTCAAGCTTGGGGTAACACAAGCCGTCAATTCGTACAAAATTCATTTTTATTGTAAAATAACAGTTAACTGCTCAGGCATAGGCCGATTAACCACTAAGGACACGAAGAACACAAAGGGAAAACCTGGGTGTCCTTTGCCTTGTCCACCGCTTCGCGGTGGAGGCACGCCGGGCGAGTGTCCTTGCGCAGTGCCTGGCTTGCAGCTAACATGATGCCATGGGGCAGCCTGTTGGTTGGCCTGTTTGCTCTGCTTTTGGCTGGTGTGTGGTGGGTGCGCCACTGGGCCAGGGATAAATGATGCGCTTTCCAACCTGTCGTCTTCAAGAGTTGAAGAACTTGAGAAGGCGGCGGAAATTCGTTAGGGGGCTGATCATGAAACGCAAAAATTTGGTCATCTTTCTGCTTCTGACAACAAGCATTCTGTTAGCATTTGCAGTCCAACCACGATCGAAAGCGGCAGCCTTATTAGAAAAGAACGATTTGCCCCCCCTTGAACTCGTTGGAGCGGCGAGTGTAGCTAGCAAGCCAAATTCTATGATCATACGCTGTGAGGGGTATCATTGCGGCCGTTATGATGAACTCGTCTATTGGGGATTCGACAACAAAATCTATTTTCTGGATGCGCGTTCACTAACCCCCACAGGCAGTCCGCTTTTGACGTCCAGTGCAATATCTAGTATCAGGGATGAACGTTTCTTGTTTTATGATCGCTATTACCAGCAAATCTACGCCCTCGACAAATATGACGAAGGCTCTTACCCCAATGGCTGGTATCGTTTAGAAGCACGGATCATTCGCGGCTACAAATATGTGGCCAGCGTTCCTATCAATAAAGCTTTCAACGCGCAAACGCCAGTTGACAGATATTACCACATTGATGGCGCGGCTTTGCAACAGCCTACCGTGAATCCCGGGGCCCTTGCCAGAATTTTCGTCGATAACCCCGTCAATGGCACGGTTGATACCGTCACATTTGATGGCCATACCCCAGGTATATCCCAGACCACGCGTCTCTCTTATCGAGATCCGCTTGCTTGTGCCACAAACCCCAGCTATTGCTCCTGGACAGAAAATCAAGGCAGTTCATTGGCGGTAGATGCGACCGACACCGTTTACATTGCTGATAACAATGATCTTGCCGACAGAATTGTCGTCCGCGGGGGTGCGAAACCCAACATAGACAATGTCGGCTCATTGTTCTACTGCTTTGTAAATGAAGCGGGCATCAGTATGGCCCCTGAAGAAAATGTGTTGTATCTGCCCGCTGGTTGTCAATCATTTGCCGACGGTGGGGTGGCTCAATTGGATACGACCGGCAATGGCAATCATCACGTCATCGACTTGCCTTACTATGACCAGGGTTTGATTGTGGATTGGTCTGATCAAAAGCGGGTGTTTATCGCCACAACTGATTTCGATGGCAACTATGACCCGGAACGCCACCTTTACCTTCATCTTTTGTATGATGGGCAGTTGATCGCCACATTGCCGGTGATGGTTGATTACGCGAGGAACTCACTGACCGCGATGGCGTTTGATCCTTACGCCAACATGCTGTATTTGGCCGTGGAAACAACGATTTACATGGTCAGGGTGAATTATGGGGGCAGCGCAGGGTTCCCGCCCTTGCCAGCAGGGGAACTTGTCATCACGCCTCATGCCGCACATGATCTCATCGCCAATGATAGCAGTGCGATTTTTCATTTTGCGGTTGGCGCGGTGGATGAGAATACGCGGGTGTCGTATCAGGAATTGCCCCCCATGGCCGTTCCAGACGGCAAACTCGCCACCATGGCCAATGCGGGCACAGAATTACACACGGTGCGGCAATTTGAATTGACGGCCGTTATCAGCGACACCGCTACTCCTCTCGCCAGATTCAACGCCCCCTACCAGCTAAAACTGTACTACAGCCCTCGGGAGATTGCTCTCATCGTCGGTGGCAACAAAAACATCCAGCTCTATCAATGGGATGGCAGCGGTTGGCAGCAGGCCGGTTCCACCTATGGTAGTAGTAGTGAAAACCTACTCTATATTTCTGCCGACTTGACCGGCCGCTTTGCCATCCTTGGCCCGACGTATAAAGTTTATTTGCCCGTTGTCTTAAGTAAAAAAGCCGGGTAGTATTCGAGGAGCCGCGGGGGCTGGCATGGTGCGGCCGGAGCCCCCAACCCGTGGCGATGCGGCCATCCCGGTTGCCATGAGCCTTTTGCCAAAGCCTCACAATCTGCTCCACCCAGCCACTCAGCCACCTTCGATTGACTTACAGGCTTCCTGTGGTATGATTATACCCGCTGGCTCGAACGGTACAGTTTAGAAAAGAACAAGGACGCTATATGCTCGCGACGCACTCAACCAAGATACAGTTGCCCAAGCGCATCCAAAAACTCCAAGAATTCAGTTACAACCTGTGGTGGACGTGGCAGCCTGAGGCGCAATACCTCTACCGCATCGTCGACCAAGAGCTGTGGGAAAAGGTCAACCACAACCCGATCGAGTTCTTGCAGACGGTCGAGCGCAAGAAGCTCAACGCCGTTCTGCGCGACAAGCGCTTCCTGGCTCGCTACGATCGCCTGATGGCCGAGTTTGAAAGCTACATGAACGAGAAAGACACCTGGTTCGCCCGCACCTATCCCCAACTGGCGGGGCAAACCGTCGCCTATTTTTCAACCGAGTTTGGCCTGCACGAGTCACTGCCCCTATACGCCGGCGGCCTGGGGGTGTTGTCGGGCGACCATTGCAAAGAAGCCAGCGACCTGGGCCTGCCCTTCGTGGCGGTCGGCTTTTTGTACCAACTGGGTTACTTTCGGCAGCGCATCGGCGAAGATGGCTGGCAAGAGGCGTATAACAACCGGCTTGACCTGGAGACGGTGCCCGTCTTCGAGGCCAAGGACAAGAACGGCAACGACGTCCTGATCGAGATAGATTTGCCGGGCCGCGCGGTGAAAACACGCCTGTGGCGGGTCGAGGTTGGGCGCATTCCCCTGTTCTTGATGGATACCGGCATCGAGGAGAACTCTTCCGTCGACCGGCAGTTGACGGCCCAGTTGTACCTGAGCGACCCGGAGATGCGCATCTCCCAGGAGATTGTCCTGGGCATCGGCGGCGTGCGCGCGCTGCGTGCGTTAGGCATCCAGCCGGCCGTCTGGCACATGAACGAAGGCCACTCGGCTTTCCTGACGCTGGAACGCGTCCGTGAATTGATAGCAGGTGGCCGGAGCTTTGAGCAGGCTTACCAGGAAATCAAGGCCACCACCGTGTTCACCACCCACACGCCCGTGGCGGCCGGCCACGACGTCTTTCCAGAATGGATGATTGAAAAGTACTTTGCCAACTATTGGGAATCGCTCGGCATGGATCGAGAACAATTCATCCAACTGGCTTTTCAGCCCGATTCTTGGGCGCCCTACAGCATGACGGTGTTGGCGCTGCACACCTCGGAGCACTGCAACGCGGTGAGCGAGCTGCATAACCAGGTCTCGCGCAAAATGTGGCACTTTTTGTGGCCGGAACGAACGGAGGACGAAGTGCCCATTTCTTGGATCACCAACGGCGTGCACGTCCGCACCTGGCTGGCGCGGCGCTTTCAACGCGTGTTCGAGCAGTACCTGGGGCCCAAGTGGCACGATCAAATGGACGATGTCGAGACGTGGGAGGCTATCGCCGACATTCCTGACGAGACCTTGTGGGCCATCCGCAAGCACCTCAAGCGCAAGCTGGTGGCGTTCGTGCGCGAGCGGGTGCGCGCGCGTTGGGCGCGGGGAGCCGTGCATCCGGTGCAAATCCTGGCCGGCGGCGTGCTGCTCGACCCTTATGTGTTGACGATCGGCTTTGCCCGGCGCTTTGCCACTTACAAGCGCGCCGCGCTGCTGCTGCGTGACCCGGAGCGGCTGCGCACCCTGATCACCCAGCCTGGGCGGCCCGTCCAGTTCATTTTTGCCGGCAAGGCGCACCCGGCTGACGAACCCGGCAAACACGTGATCCAGGAATTGTACCGCGCGATCAAATGGGCCGACGTGGGGGGGCGTATGGCCTTCATCGAAGACTATGATCTGAACATCGCGCGCTACCTGGTGCAGGGAGTAGACGTGTGGCTTAACACGCCGCGCCGGCCCATGGAAGCCAGCGGCACCAGCGGGATCAAGGCGGCCATCAACGGCGTGCTCAATTGCAGCGTACTGGACGGCTGGTGGCGCGAGGGCTACAACGGGAAAAACGGCTGGGCCATCGGTTACGAATTAGACGAGTATGCCGACGAGGATGAACAAGACGAGATCGACTGCGAATCGTTGTATCACATCCTCGAAAGCGAAATCGTGCCGGCTTACTATGACACGGACGAGAACAACATCCCCTACGCCTGGCTGCGCCGGATAAAGGAATCGATACGCAGCATCGGCCCCATCTTTTCGACCCGGCGGATGCTCAAGGAGTATACCAGCGAAATGTACGTGCCGGCGGCGAGCCACACGGCTGGTTAAGACCTTAAACCTGAAACCCACTTTATAATATTACCCACGAAAAACTATCACAATCGCGAAGATTTTCGCTTGCGCGCAGAGCACGCAGAGGGCGCAGAGTTTTTTAAATTCTTCTCGGCGTTCT
>JAFGFO010000127.1 GCA_016931085.1 Thermoflexales bacterium | reverse complement strand
CGGGAGTATCGCTAATCGCAACCACCATATGTGGTGGCAAATTTGGCCAAAAACCCGCAAAATGGGCATTTAGTCTAAACTCCAAGTTAACAATTAACAATTATTTAAAAACAACATCGGCCGGCATGCCTGGCTTGAGCATGCCTTTGGAATTGGGCACGCTCAACCTGACCGCGAACACCATGACGCGGCGGCCTTCGGCTGTCTGCACATTGCGCGGCGTGAACTCGGCCTGGTCAGCGATGTGAACCACCGTGGCGGGGAACGACTCGCCAGGGTGGGAATCGACCGTCACCTGCGCCACCTGCCCTACCTTCACCCGGCCGTAGCGATCCTCAGGCAAGTACACCACCAACTCTAGCTCGTCCAGGCTGCCCAGCACGTAAGCGGCCGCGCCGGGCGACAATATCTCGCCTGGCTCGACGTTGCGTGCGATCACCACGCCGTCCAACGGCGCGCGCACGAGCAGCTTGCCGGCCTGGGCCTCCAGCACCCCCAAAGCGGCCTCAGCTTGAGCTACCGTCGCATCCGCCGCGGCCAGTTGTTCTTCGCTCGCCCCCGCCAGCAGCAAGTCATACTGCGCCCGGGCGGCCTCGACCTGCGCCTGAGCCTGGTCGCCCTGCGCCTGGACCTGGTCAATATGCGCTTGAGCCTGGTCAACCTGCGCCTGGGCGGCTGCCACGCGCGCCTGAGCCGCGTCGATCTCATTTGTGGTCGCGCCGCTGTAAAGCTTGTTGAGCCTGGCCTGGGCGGCCTTTTCTCCCACCGCGGCCGCAGACAGCGCTTCGTCGGCGGCATTCAGATTATAGCGCGCCAACTCTTCGAGCGTCCCCAAGGTTGGGCAAAACTCGGTCTTGCTGCCGTCCGGTTTGGTGATCGAGTGACATTCCATGGTCTTGTCGTGCTGTTCATTGGCCTGCCGCTGCGCCGCCTGGGCCGATTTGAGTTGGGCCTGGGATTGAGCCAGGGCCGCCTGGGCCGCGGCGACGTCGGCATAGGTCGCGCCATCGAGCAAGCGGTTCAGGTCCGCTTGTGCGCCGGCCAGCGCCGCCTGCGTGCCAGACATTGCCGCCCGCGCGCCAGCCTGGGCTGCCTGCGCGCCGGCCAGCGCTGCCTGCGTCGTGCTGATGGTAGCCCGGGCGGCGCTCACCTGTTCCACTCGCGCCCCGGCCGCCAGCACGTCACGTTGGGCGCGGGCGGCCGCCACGACCGCCTCGGCCTGCGCTCGTTGGGCCAGCAGCAGCGAATCGTCCAGGCGCAGCAGCACCTGCCCGGCCTGGACCGCCTCGCCCTCCTGCGCCGACAACTCGACGATGCGCCCGCCCACCTCAGCCGCCAGGCGCACTTGGCGCGCCTCGATCGTGCCCGACGCGACCAGCCCAGACTCGGCCGGGTTGGAACGCTGTGTCCACCACCAGCCGCCGCCAATGGCGGCCAGAATGACGATAATGGGAATGATTCGTTTCATAGTCTCACCTCAGTTTACGTTTTACGTTTCACGTTTTAATCTAACCTCTTCCTGAACCGCGAGGCCGCCAACGCCATCAGCAACACGCCAAAGATCACCAAGGCCACCACTTCCTGGAGCAGCAAGCTGAACCCCACCCCCTTCAATACGATGCTGCGCACGATGACGAGGAAATACTTGAGTGGGATGAGGACGCTGACCCACTGCAAGAACTGCGGCATGGCGGCGATGGGGAAAAAAAAGCCGGACAAGAAAAGCATGGGCAGCAGCGTGAAAAAGCTGAGCATCAGGGCCTCTTGCTGGGTGTGCGTGACCGTCGAAACCAGCAGGCCAATGCTGAGCGTCGTCATGACGTACAACGCGCACAAGGCCAGCAGCAGCGGGATGCTGCCGCGCATGGGAATCTTGAACCAGACCATGCCAATCACCAACACCTCCAGCGCGTCGATAAAAGCGATCAGGACGTAAGGGATCATTTTGCCGACGATCAATTCCCAGGGGCGGACCGGCGTGACGATCAACTGCTCGATCGTGCCGCGTTCGCGCTCGCGCACGATGGCCGTGGAAGTCAGCACCGTCGTCATCACCTGCAAGATCATGCCGATCAGGGCCGGGATCATGAAATACGAGCTGACCATGTCCGGGTTGTACCAGACCTGCGTGCGCACGTCCACCGCCTGGCTCAAGGTCAACCCCATCCCGCTCCTCGCCAGGCGTTCCACCTGCAGACGCGTGGACTGGCTTTGGCCGAGCAGCGTGGCGGCCGACAACGCCGTGCTGGCCACGGTCGGGTCGCTGCCGTCGAGGATGAACGCCACCTGCGCCGAGCGCTCGGCTGCCATCCGGTCACCGTAATCCGGCGGGATCACGAGGCCCGCCTTGGCTTGCCCACTATCGATCCGGCGCGCCAGATCAGCCTGGCTGTCCACGTCGAAAGCCAGGATGAAATAATCGGCGGCGCGGTAGGCATCCAGCAGTTGGCGGCTGTAGACGCAGCGGCACTGGTCAAAGACCGCCAACGGCACGTTGCGCACGTCGTTGGTGGCCGCGTAGCCCAGCAGGAACAACTGCATGATTGGCATGATAAACGTGATGGCCAGCGTGCGCGGGTCGCGCCGGATTTGGATGAACTCTTTGCGAAT